>JACRFN010000050.1 GCA_016217875.1 Candidatus Kerfeldbacteria bacterium | reverse complement strand
TTGTACAACTATCGAGGGGTTTCCAAATATCATTTTCCGATGTATCTTAAGGAGGTGGAATATCGTTTCAATCACCGGAAAGAAAACATATTCAAAAGATTCCTCGATATCTATTTTGGTTACGTTTCCGACTAATTACCAGTTTTAAATATATCTTATTTAAATATATCTTAACTTATTTAAAAGTGTTATGTCATTGCGCGAAGTTCAGCAAGAAGTAGACAACTGGGCGCAGCAGTACAAGGTGCCGTATTGGCCGGTATTTGAGCAGCTGACGCGTTTGACTGAGGAGGTGGGGGAGCTGGCGCGCGAGCTTAATCACCGATACGGCTCCAAGCCTAAAAAGTCTACCGAGAAATTGAGGGAGTTGGAAGATGAGTTGGGGGATATAATATTTACCATTACCGCCTTGGCTAATTCGCAGGGTTTGGACTTAGATGCAGCCTGGAAGCGCGTGATGAATAAGTGTTATGGCCGGGACAAGGACAGATTTGCCAAGAAGCAGCGGGTATGACCCATTCTGCTAAATTTAAAATTCTTATCCTCGGTGCCCAAGGGATGCTGGGCACTGACTTGGCACATGTCTTGGTTGGACCAGCGCAACTCTTTTTATGGGATAAAGACGAGCTTGATGTAACCAGAGAGCGTTTGGTAAATGAGAAAATCGTCAATCTGGCCCCAGCCATTATTATCAACGCTACGGGGTACACTGATGTTGACGGCGCAGAGGATAATCGTGAGATGGCTTTTAAAGTCAACGCTGAGGCGGTGAATTATCTGGTATTGGCCGCGGCTGAGGTGAAGGCTAAGTTTGTGCATTTTTCCACGGAATACGTCTTTGATGGCTTAAAACAGGCAGGCTATGATGAGTCAGCTGAACCGAACCCTTTGAATATGTACGGCCAGAGTAAGGCGGCGGGAGAAAAATTTGTTACGTCTTACGCCCGAGGTTATTTAGTCAGAACCTCTTGGCTTTATGGCCATACGCCACAGCAAGGCAAGCCGCGCGGTTTAAACTTTATCGACACCGTGCTTAAGTTAGCCGCTGCCCAAGCTGAGGTTAGGGTGGTTAATGACCAATATGGCCAGCCGACGGCCACCCAGGATTTAGCTCTGGCCGTGGACAAACTGGTCTTAGGCGATTATGCGCCTGGAATTTATCACCTAGTTAACGAGGGAGTGACTACTTGGTATGAAGTGACCAGGGAAGTATTCAAAATAAAAGGCATCACTACACCTCTTGTACCTATCTCGTCTTCAGGCTACCCTACTAAAGCCAAGCGCCCGCAGTACGGGGTATTGCTTAATACCAAGTTACCTAAGCTCCGGCCGTGGCCGCGGGCTTTAAGCGATTACTTAACGCTCTAAACTGGATTATTTATGAAAGGAGTAATTTTGGCTGGAGGTTTGGGCACCAGGCTTAAGCCAATCACTAATGTAACTAACAAGCACCTTTTGCCAGTGTATGACCGGCCGATGATTTATTATCCCCTAGAGACCTTAGCTGGGGCCGGACTCAAGGACATACTTATCGTTTCCGGGCCTGAGCACGCCGGGCATTTTTTGCATCTTTTAGGTTCAGGCAAAGAGTTTGGCCTGAGGTTGTCATACGAGTTGCAGGATGAACCGGGCGGCATTGCCCAGGCTTTGGGGTTGGCTGAGAACTTTGCTGACAATGAGCCGGTAGCCGCTATTTTGGGCGATAATATTTTTGAGGATGATTTATCCCAAGCTATTCGAGCCTTTGCCGCTGACCCCCAAGGTGCCCACGTGTTTTTGAAAGAAGTGTCTGACCCCAAGCGTTTTGGCGTGGCCGTAGTTGAGGGCGAGAGCATCGTGGAAATTATTGAAAAACCGGCCAAGCCGCCGACTAATTTGGCCGTCACGGGGTTGTATTTGTATGATGTCGAAGTCTTTAAGATTATCAGGGCGCTCAAGCCTTCGGCCCGGGGGGAACTGGAGATTACTGACGTTAATAATGCCTATGTGACGAGTGGTACTATGCGTTACACTAAGCTTAAGGGTGAGTGGACCGATGCCGGGACGTTTGATTCACTGCTTAAGGCGAACCTTTTGGCAGCCCGGAGGCCTCAGGCTCGGAGGAGGGCATAAGGTTCAGGCGATAAAAGCCGTCGTGAGTTTTAACGTTGAGAGTGCGACCTGCCGGATCGAGGAACAGGTCTTCGACGGCGGCTTTGTATTCGGCTAAGAGCCATTTCTGTTGTTCGCCCCTGGTATCGAGCTCTAAGGCCCAAATTTCTTTGCTGGTAGCATAAATGAGATAGGGTTCTTGACCATAAGCGCGGGCTTGTATGAGGGGCGTACTTACACGGAGTAGAAGGTTGAGCCTATCGTCCTCAATGCGGTACTCCCAAATTTCAAAGTTGTTTGTTAACAACAGGCGGTCGCCGCCGGCTGACCAGTCGAGGGTGACCACCTCGGGCAGTCGCCTCACCGGCTTTAGTTCGGTCAGGGGCGAGTGCAGCAAATAGAGTACGTGCCGGTCTTGGTCAAAAAGAGGCAGCCAGTCGCCGTTGGCCTCTAAAAAGGCTACGTTGGTAGAGAGTGTCGGTTGGTCTGTCAAAGGCACCAATTGGAGGTTGGACTGGTTGAGTATTTTAAGATTAAAAGCGCCGTTAGCCTGTCGGCTAAGGCCAAAGATAAGTCCGTCGTGAACACGAAAATCCAGCAAGGCTTCGCGCCAGAGTAATTTAAGCGTGCGGCTGCGGCGGTTCCACTGATACAGCTCATACTGGGTAGAGACGTAAAGTGAGTTTGAGTTGCTACCCCAGTGTATAGCCGTGGGGGCTGTGCCTGGCGGCAGGGTCAGTTGTTCCCAGGTTTGGTCTTCCAAGTCAAAAGTGCGCCAGGCGGTTCCTTGGGCAGATTTTTCACTAATCAGTATTTCATGGCTTGAGGATGCCCATTCCGTGGCGCTAACTGTGCTGTTGGACGGCCGGCTCAGTAAGGTGCCCTGCCCCGAAGCCAAGTTAAAAAGCCATAAGCCCGAATTTAAGCCAGAGCTTGAGTAATACAGCAGATTCTCGCCGTTGGGGGCGAGCGAGCTGTTAGTGAGGGCCGTACCGCTGATTCTATCGCCAGGCTGCGGCGGCGGCCACAATTTAAGTCGTCCGGTGAAGGTGACTCGCGACGGCTTAACGTTTAATATTTTACGCCAAGTTTGCCAGCCAGGCAGGTTGACAATTACCTCGTAATCCCCAGGTTTCAGCGGCTGGACGGTGGCCGGCGTTGGCTGTTTTTGGATGTCGCCGTTAAGCACAATAGTGGCGCCTGAGGGGGTAGAATCAACCATCAGGGCGCCGGTACGCTCCAGTTTGTGCTTAGCCGGGTTGTAGCGATAGCCTTGCAAGTAGAAGAGGAGCCAGACCGCCACTACGATAAAAATCAAGAAAAAGCTTAAATACAGCGCACGGCGGAGTTTGAGATCCATAGTCAGACTTGCTTGAGTGGTAATGGTAGGCTAGAATACCGAAGTAATTGTTATCCAGTGTAGCATGGGTACGTTTGTGATAGAAGGCGGCCGTTCCTTACACGGCGAAGTAGCCATTCCCGGGGCCAAGAATGCCGCTACGCCAATTTTGGCTGCGACTTTGCTAACCCGCGGTGAGTGCGTTATTCATCGTGTGCCAAGCATTACCGACGTGGCCAAGATGCTGGAGCTTTTGCGGGCCCTGGGTGCGGAGGTGTCGAGAGAGGGCAGTACGGTGCGGGTTAAGGCCAGCGAGGTGACTCTAACCAACTTACCCTTTAATCTGGTTAAGGGTATGCGTTCCTCAGTTTTGCTGTTAGGACCTCTCTTGGCCCGCCTGAAAGAGGTTGAGTTGCCTGAGCCTGGTGGGTGTATTATTGGTAACCGTCCACTTGACTCGCACTTGTATGGTTTAGCTCAACTGGGAGCTGAAGTGAGGCAGACGTCCCAAGGCTACCGTTTGGCCGTCTCGGAGCTCAAACCAGGCCGGGTGGTGTTGCCGGAGTTTTCAGTGACGGCCACGGAGAATGTGCTGATGGCCGCCGCCCTGACACCAGGTACCACAGTGATTGAACTGGCCGCGGCTGAGCCGCACGTGCAAGATTTGGGCCGTTTCTTGCAGGCCATGGGGGCCAAGATAAGGGGCTTGGGTACTCACCGTTTGGAGATTGTAGGCTCTAGGTTACACGGCGCTGAATATACCCTGATGCCTGACCAGATTGAGATTGGCACTTGGGCCGCCGCCGCCGCGGTTACGCGAGGCCGGCTCAAATTGTCGCCGGTAGTGCCAGAGCACCTGGATATCATCTTGTTGAAACTCAGGGAAATAGGTGTAGATATAAATCTGGTAGGCGAGGAGCTTACAGTCAGCGGGTCAAGGCCCTTGAAATCATTTAAATTGCAAGCCTTGCCCTATCCTGGTTTCCCCACAGATTTACAAGCACCCTTTGCTGTTTTAGCTACTCAAGCCCAAGGCACTTCGCTTATTCATGATCCGTTATATGAGGGCCGTCTTAACCACGTAAGCGAGCTTGTGAAGATGGGCGCTAATGCCGTGGTGGCTGACCCCCACCGTGTAGTTATCACCGGCCCGACGCCGCTGTACGGACGCGAGATCCGCTCGTTTGATTTGCGGGCCGGCGCTACTTTGATTATGGCAGGTTTAGTGGCGCAAGGAGAAACCGTAATCAGTGATATTGAAGTGGTCGATCGCGGCTATGAAAAAATAGACGAACGCCTACGGGCCGTGGGGGCAGCCATACGTCGTCTGGCTTAGGAGGAAGCCAGTTAATCTTTGGCCTGTGTTAGAATTAACGTGTTAAACTCTCACTATCCTGGATTTATTCATTTTTACATTAAGGTTTCATGACGTTGTTTCCAAGCCCTGGCCCCAGGCCGCCCTGGCCACCTAAGCCGCGCCGAGTAATATCTTTAGTGCCGGCTGTTATTCTGTTGGCGGTGGCCCTGGCCGTGGGAGTTATTTTAGGCAGAGCCAGCTTGGGGTCGGTGGATGTTAATTTCGGGCAGGTGGTTAATACCAACCAGCCGACGCCGGTTTATCTGACCCGAGACGTTGATTTCGGCCTGTTTTGGAAAGTGTGGGACTATGTGCACCGCACTTACTTGGAAAGACCGATATCTGACACCAAGCTTTTTTACGGCGCGCTGGAAGGTATGGTCGCGGGCTTGGGCGACCCCTACACAGTGTTCATGAATCCGGAGACAGCCAAACAATTCAACCAGGAGTTGGAGGGTACGTTTGAAGGCATTGGAGCGGAAATTGGCATCCGGGCCAACCAATTAGTC
>JACRFN010000003.1 GCA_016217875.1 Candidatus Kerfeldbacteria bacterium | reverse complement strand
GCCGAGTTCTTAGCTTCGTTATTTCCCCTAGTGCAGGCCATATTGTTTGAGCTCACAGATGATGAATCAATAAAAAGAATAGCTCGCCGCCGCACCTGCGCTAAGTGCGGGGCTATTTATCATCTTGATTATCAGCCCTCCAAACAGCCGGGGGTTTGTGATACCTGCGGTGGCGAACTTATACAACGCAATGATCAGCGCGAGGAAATAGTTCAGGATCGTCTGCTTGTTTATCATACACAAATTGATCCTTTGCTGGATTTTTATAAGCAACGTCAGCAATTGATTACGATTGATGGTCTGCCGCCAATTAGTGAGGTGAAGAATAGTTTAATGCAAAAATTAAAGGTCAAAATGTAAAATGACAGAGCAAAATCCAAAATGGATGAAATAATTTTACATTTTTCATTGTCATTTTGATTTTTGCATTTTCAATTTTGATTTGATCTTAGATTGTGGATTGTAGTTATAGAAAACCATGAAAGAGATAATCAAGACAAAGCAGGAGATAAAAGTTATGCGCGCCGGCGGGCGCATTTTGGCACAAGTACTGCAGGAAGTAGTGGCAGCCGTGCGGCCAGGCGTAACCACGCATCAACTTAACGAACTGGCCGAGCAAGCTTTGCGATCTCGCGGGGCGAAGCCTTCTTTTTTCGGTTACGGAGCTGAGGCAGGTAATCCTTATCCAGCCACTCTTTGCACCTCGGTCGGCAGTGAGGTGGTGCACGCCATTCCTTCGCCTAAACTTAAACTCAAATCAGGGCAAATTGTTGGTTTAGATATTGGTTGTTGGTATCAGGGTTTGTGCACCGATATGGCCGTAACTGTGCCGGTGGGACAAGTGGCTGAGGCCGCGCAAAAGTTATTGCAAGTAACAGCTGAGTCTTTGCGTCAAGGACTAAAACAAGTGCGGGCCGGCGCCAGAATGGGTGACATTGGCGCGGCTATTCAGTCATACGTGGAAGTTAGCGGTTTTTCGGTAGTACGTCAGTTGGTTGGTCATGGCGTGGGTCATAGTGTTCATGAAGACCCGCCAGTGCCTAATTTTGGCCGGGCTGGTACAGGCCTGGAGCTTAAGGCAGGTATGACTTTGGCTATTGAGCCAATGGTTAATATGGGGTTACCAGAGGTCAAGGTGCTGGCTGATAGTTGGACAGTGGTGACAGCCGATGGCTCACTGTCAGCTCATTTTGAGCATACCGTGGCGGTGACTAAAGAGGGGTACGAGATATTGACTCTTATTTGATTAGTTTTTTAAAATTATTTGCTACTTCTCTGGTTGCCTCGTGCAACCATCCCGCTGGCCAGCGGGATGAAAGCGAAGCTTTCAGAAGTAGCACAAGAGTCGCCACCTCGGTCTCCGGATCAGACAACGCTACCCGAGGCTCACTGGCGAGCCCTATGCACAACAGCCATAGCACGGGCTCGCCAGGCGTTCGCCCGGGTGCCGCGTTGTTAGCTGATCCTCCGACAGGGTGGCAGATATTAATTTAAATTTTTAATGTTTTAGAAATTAGGATTTAGGAATTAAGATTTTTTATGAAGGTTTTAGCCATTGATTACGGTCAGAAACGAGTAGGTCTGGCTTTGGGCGATAGTAGCCTCTTCTTGGCTTTGCCCTATGGCGTATTGCAGCGCCAGAACGATGAATTATTGCTTGAGCAATTGTCTAAGATTGTCAGTGCCGAAGGAGTTGACACGGTGATAGTGGGCGAACCCTTGAGTCTCAGTGGTCAGGCTTCTAAACAAACCGCTACTTGCCGCGCTTTTGCCGAATTTCTTAAGACTAATCTGAGCGTGGCCGTGGAAATGTTTGACGAGCGGTTGACCAGCAAGCGAGCTGATATGCCGCGTTCTGCCGCCCGAGTGCGTTCGCGTGACGAATTGGCGGCTATGTTTTTACTGCAAGACTATCTTGACCTTAAGGCTAGAAATAAATAGTTGATATGGCAGTTTTTATATTAGCTTTTACTTTGTCGCTGGTAATTGCTTTAAGTCTGACTCCGCTCATACGGCGACTAGCTTTTAAATTTGGTTTGGTAGATTATCCTGATACGGAACGCAAGTTACATGCCCAGCCCACGCCGCTGCTGGGCGGCTTGGGCATATTTGTGGCCTTCACAGTGACGTCTTTTGTCTTGGCCACAGCAACGTCTGTTTTAATAGGCAAAGATTTGTCTTTTAAAGCTTTAGTTGGTTTGTTGGTGGGCGGACTGCTTATTATGGTGGGCGGATATTTAGATGACCATTATCACTTAAAGCCTCAGCCACAGATTATTTGGCCTATTTTAGCGGCTTTGGTTGTCATCGCCTCAGGTATTGGCGTACGGGTGATTTCTAATCCCCTGGGCGGGCTAGTGGCTTTGGACCAGTGGAAAATTGAAGTCATAAGGCTCGCAGGCATTCCTTATTACTTTACGGTAGCTGCTGACTTATTAACTTTCATTTGGCTGCTGGGTATGATGTACACTACCAAACTGCTTGATGGTTTGGATGGCTTGGCTTCGGGTGTGGGTGCTATCGGCAGCCTGGTAATTTTTGGCCTAACCCAGTTTACGCCTTTTTATCAGCCATCAGTCGGCCTCCTGGGCGTGATATTGGCCGGAGCGTGCCTGGGATTCTTGTTTTGGAATTGGCACCCGGCTAAGGTTTTTTTGGGCGAGGGAGGCAGTTTGTACATTGGTTTTGTGCTGGGGGTGCTGGCTATAATTTCCGGCGCCAAAATAGCCACCACTCTTTTGGTGATGGGCATACCTATTTTAGACGTGGCCTGGGTGATTGTGCGGCGGCTGTGGTGGGACAAAAAAAGCTTGGCCTCATCTGACAGGCGGCATTTGCATTACCGTCTGCTGGATATCGGCTTGACTCATCGGCAGGCCGTAGTAGTGCTTTATGCCCTGACGGCCAGTTTTGGCCTAACCTCTCTTTTTTTAAGAACCGAGGGCAAGTTGTGGGCCTTGGTGTGTTTGATGATAGTGATGGTGGTTTTGGGTTGGGTGGTGGTGAGACGCCACCAACTCACACAACAAAAAAACAAGGGGACCGTCATATGACGAATCCCCTGTATATTTTCGTGCCAGGGCCTGGTTATTTGGGCTGGAGTTGACGTTTTTTTAGAAACGCCGTGACGACCTCGCCTAGAGCGTCATCGTCAGCACCAATGGTTCGGGCGAAGGCATTGAACTTTTCGAACTGCTCGACGGTGTAGACAGCAGTCTCGTCGAGCATTCCCTTTAGTATAGCAAGGGAGATGCCAGTTACTTGCCTTCCTTTGCAACGGCAGGGGAAGTGTTTGATGTCCTCAGTTCTTGCCGACAGGCGCTCGGCGTCGTCTGTCACAATCGCGTCCAGCCCATTTTCCACCATCTCTCGCAGCTGGTCTTTGTGGCTGAGGACATGCTCACGCATCTGACTGAATGACTTTTCCATCGCTTCGCCATTGGCACCTGCCAGGTGACGGCGGGCTGGCGCCATTGGTACCTCACCCTTAAGGCTGGCGTGACCTTGAAGTTGAAATTTCAAATCCCTTTCCATGTTTGTTGTTTGTTTTCCCATGATCGGCTCCTTTTTGTTGATGGTTGAGCAATATTGCTCGTTATTTTGGTGTTCTTTGTTTTATTCAAGTTACAGGCTATCATATCTATATTAAAGACATATGTCAAGACTACTACTCTTAGCTATTTTTGCCTTTATGTTTCTTTTGGGTTGTTCTGTGCCACGAGGTTTGCCCACGCGCGAACTTAAAGTTGGCGGCACATCACTGACAGTAGAGGTGGCCGACAGCCTATCAAGCCGCGTTCAAGGGCTTTCCGGCCGTGATAAACTTGGGCCAAACCACGGCATGCTGTTCTTATTTTCCAGCCCGGGTCAGTATGAATTTTGGATGAAAGATATGAAATTTGCGCTGGATTTTTTATGGCTTAACCAAGGGGTGGTAACTGAGGTGGTGGCCAATGTGCCGTCTCCTTCCCAAGTCAAGCCTAATCCGGCCAGAATCAGGCCCCAGGAG
>JACRFN010000049.1 GCA_016217875.1 Candidatus Kerfeldbacteria bacterium | reverse complement strand
TTCAGTTCAAAGGGACGAACTGACCAAACATAGAACATGGCGCTGAGGTGACTATAGGTCTGCTGCACTTTTCAGTTCAAAGGGACGAACTGACTACCCGTAGAGGCGGTTATTATTACCGACACTTGTCTGCTGCACTTTTCAGTTCAAAGGGACGAACTGACGCACTCGTCGTAAGCGTCGGGATACGTCCGCATGTCTGCTGCACTTTTCAGTTCAAAGGGACGAACTGACAGCAATTTTTTGCGAAGTTAACGAAATTTTAAAGAATACCTGAGTTAAATACCAGACAACAATCATAAATCTATAGCTGAACAAAGCGGAAAAATACTATCTAAACCCCCCAATACTTAACTTTCTAGCTTTTTGTCATTTTTATAGCGAAAACAACGCTGACAGACGTTGTTTTCGCTTGTACACCGATGGTTTTATCGGTGTGTCCCTTTGAACTGTATAGTGCTGGGGGCAACGGGCTTCTGCCGATTCGCTGATTCCCCAATAACCCTTGCGGGTGTCGGCGCAGACAAACGTTAGATAGGCCGACTATATTAGTATAATATAGCGTATTAAGTTGTCAAATTACGTGACGATAACAGCAGTATTGTCTATAAATGTAGCCTTTCCATAGCGCTCTATCTTAGATACGCTTCCCCTCTCTAGTGGATAGATAAATACAGCACCCTTATCACCGTTTAAAAAACTCCCCGCCTTAAGCCGAGCTCGTAATTCCATTTCACCAGCCTCGGTAAGCTCGCACTCAAACAGCGAGTACTGAACACGCTCACCGAACCACTCCAAGATTTTCACCAACCGGTTGCGAATACGATCGTCGGTAATGTCGTACGCAATCAAATATCGCATGCCTATGGCTGGTAACGATAGGGCCGATACTCCGCCTCATCGCCCTGGCACACACGGGCGAAATGTCGTACTTGTGCCTCAATCCAATCACGGTACGTAAGTGGTCGGTAGCTGTTCCTGTCGCGCTCCTCTTCAGCATACCACTCCTGCCATTTTACTATCGCCTTACCCCAACAACTGGATTTGAACCTACAGGCGTTGCCGCGCTCCTCAAAGTCATCAAGCGAAAACTCTGCCCGTCGTAGCGCGCGAAGTACGAACTTATCAACAATCGGCGCGCGCCATTCTTCTACCAAATCAGCCACCAGCGCCGGACGGTAGTGCACGCTTGTATGGTACACCCCGATATAGGCATCTAGCCCGACAATTCGGCAAAATGTATCTATTTCATGTGTTAAGAGTGAGATCGCGAAGTCGTAAAGCGCGTTCACTGGATCGGTAGCGGGATGCTTGCGACGGCCGTCGAATGTGAAAGGTGTTTTTGTTAAAATATCCGACCAAGCATCAAAATATACACGAGCCGCGGCCCCCTCAAGACCTAAAAGCGTCTGTTCGTCAGCCAAGGCAATAACCGCATCTTCTACTGTTGCATTCACGCGATTGTATTCCGAGAGCAGCATCCTTTGATTCGCGATTTTTGCTGCTACGATTGCGCGAGCCGTCGTTAGTCGTTTTGTGCCGTCAGAACAGAACGCGTACTGTCTCAGTCGTAAGTTGCCACTGCCGCCGTCTGGCGGATTGATTGAGGCTAGGAAATGGAAACGAGTATCAAGAACGCTTACAGGACAATGGGTATCAGCCACAAAATGAAACAATGATTTGTCAAGCGTCGCATCGGAGAGGACGATTATATCTCGCACTCCTTCACGGGGGTGCGATTGCGTCTCTCTTCCATCAGCCTGCCAACGTACTTGCGTCGGTGTCAACCAAATACGAAGACCTGGAGCTAGAAGGTAGAGTGTTTTCTTATCAGCTAAGTAGGTCATAAGTGAGAAAGTTCATTTTCGCTCCAGCAGTCATAACGAAAGATGCAGCCATGGCAAGCAGATTGCGGTCGCCTAGGCCATGGTGTTCCTTGTTGCCGTTTCAGAGAAACATTTTGGACCAGTTGTTCAGCTTCCGCCAGCAAAGTAGAAGCTATATTAAATCTACGACTGCGACGATCGCCAGTTGTCCAAACCACGCCGATGTTCGGCGTTACGCCCGTTTCATCACGGTAGCACAGCGACAAGAGCGCTATCTGTAGCTCGTGCGTGTGTGCGTCACGTTGCGTACCACGTTTATACTCCCAAACTTCCACCCTGCCATCTGTGTACGAACGAACTTGATCTATAACACCGACTAAACCAAGCACTAAGGATTGCACGCGTAGCGAGCGCTCTACATAAGCTCCGCGGTGTGTACATTCAGTTGGTTGGTCTACCCGATTATGCATCACTCTGCCTTCGCGGAAGCTGCCAGTAGAAGCAACCTCGGCACCTGTGAGTAGGTTAAAGGCAGAACGCGGACAAAAGGCGTACTCAGCCACTATGTGTACAGACAAAAATTCGTGGTCAACAAAACTTGAATACGACACAGTTGTCACTTGAGCATCTTCTCAACTTTACTATCCCACCAGTGGTTATCATTTAGTTGACGACTGTACCATTCTTGCCAATGCTGACGGCGCTTTTCTTTTTCTAGACTTATGCCTTGTGGTGGCTTGCCCTCAAGTTGGTAAATGGCTTTTCGAGCAATGTTTAGCGCCCCTACCTTATCAGCGTTAAGCTCTATATTACACAGTAAGCAATAAAACCTGTCATAAGTATTGCGGTGCCGGTGCTTGAACAACTCAAGCATATCGCGCTCTAATTTTCTTCGTTCATCTCCCTTGGCGGTCGCCAGCTTATTGGTAAGACTGTTCAATTCTTTGAGCGACTTTGGCGTGAAGCTTTGGATTTTCTTACCATCAGCCAACCAAGAGCCGTGCCAGACACCGGATACATCCCGTTCTAACTTTAACGCTTTAATATTTTCACGCAGCTCGTCCCGATAGGTCAATGTAAATGAACCATTTGCTAATTTTAGTTCAATAGGGTTAGACCACACAGCAGCGCATTTGGGGCAGGTGCGGCTGGTATTACCAGGCGGTATGGCGCCAAACCAGTGGTGTTTTGATTTTACGCCAAGGGGAAATAGTTCACCATTGGTAGGTACTGTAAACCCGGCAAAAGACAAAACATCAATAAGCTTATCGGCCACCTTGGTGTATTGGTGTTCCCAGCTGGCTGTGCCGCCGCGCGCAAAACCGCGGGATAGGTGCTCCAAGGCAATACCGCAACAATGCGTAAGCATGGCATCAACTGCCCGAATGGCAATTTGCCGCACATAATTATCAATTTTATGCGCAAACCACGTGCCACCCACCAAACGTTTAGCCTGTGACTGTTGCTGACGGACACGATTGTACGCTCGTCTAATTTTCTTCGGCAATTCACCAAACGACTGCGGCGTCTCTTGTAATCGCCCATTTGTATCTACTCTGGCGAATACAGCCAGAGCACTTTCACCTCGGTCTACGCCAATATATCCTTCCACTTGTTTTGTAGTCGCATCAATTGGAACGTACGGCCGCTCCACAGCTAGTGCTACATAAAGCCTTGAGCCGCCTTTTGTTTGTTCGCGGATAATGCGCGCATTCTTAATATTAACACTTGCGGCTTCAATAGCGCTAAGCAATTCGTCCCCTCGATGTTTGTGACTAAGCCACAAATAACGTCGCGCTTGGCTAGTACCAAAACTTAGCGGCAGTATCAAACCGTACCGCCCTAATTTTCCGGTTACATTACCAACAGTAAGACTACGACTAGTTTGCCGCTCTCGCCTTTCGCTACCGCCAATAAATCCAAATCCGCGCACACCGCTTACATTGTCAGATGACAGTCTTATGGCTGATTCGCTGGAGTAGTCAAGCACCAACGCCAGACGCTCGCGTGGGGGCGTGCCCACCACAGCTAAACACGCTCGTTTTGCCAGAGCCCATCCATTACCATCGGCTCTAAGCGACAAACCGGATACTTGGATTTCTTGTTTCATACCTTCTGCCAGAGCAAGGACAGTGCCCTTAGCTTCACCAGCTAGTGCATTTACTTCAAACGCTCGTCGGCTCTCCTCGGTGGGCGGCAGTGCCAACGAATTCAATCGCGCCAGTGTCGTATAAATGTCTACTAGATATCTATTGGCTGCCCAATCTTTTGGTACACGTTCAATATGTGCGATAACTTCTGCCAAATGGCGTCGTAACTTAATGCGTATTCCTTTAAATACCGTTATGAGTTTTGCGTTGTCGGTCGGCCACTGCGCGTGAATTTTTTCTTCATGTATAATTTTCCCGTTAGTGCGCTGGAATACCTCGCGTGCGACTTTGCGTAGTAATGGCAAGTGTATTGATTTCATCCCAGGTCGGTGTGAACGGCGCAGGCGCTGTATCTCGCGCTCGACCCATTCTTTATCTACCCAGTTTCTAATATGTTCCGCTGAGACTAACTCATCGTGTTCTGCAAACTTTGCGAGATGAGCTAATATATCGCGAAACGTAAAATTTATATTTTCCCCGTATGACGGGAACGACGGATAGCCTTTTACCCGCGCCAGCGGCTTGAGCTCCGTTGACCATTTCTCTATAAATAAATCTGGCAATACTTGTTTAAATTCGTTCAGACGGCCATTGTACCCCCCTACCCACTCGGCGTAAACTCGCACATCAGTAGGGTTTGCCGGATCGCACGCCGTCCTCGTGTTGATTACTTTTTGCACAGCGCGATACGCCTCGCGCGCGTCGTCAGGCAATTCTTCCGTTTCAGCAATCTTAGAAGCCAAGCAATTTATATCTTTAATATGCTTATCAAGAAGTTTAGTCACTTCAGGTTGAACAGCCTGGTACTTTTTCAAAAAACCACATACATTTTCTGCACACTTTTGTCGGATAACTTCATTAACACCGGAAACAAATTCTTGTGGTGATAAGTACTTTTGCCTAAGTCTATTGCGTGGCTGTTGTCGTATAAATTCTTCGATAAGCGGCCCGTATACATATGGTCTCTCTTGCAATCTTTCACTAAAGTAAGCTGCTGACAGCATGCCACCAAATCGCTGCGAATCAAATTTTTTTATACCAAAAGTACCACTCTCTTT
>JACRFN010000046.1 GCA_016217875.1 Candidatus Kerfeldbacteria bacterium | reverse complement strand
GGTCCGGTATACCTTAAACGAACCGCAGAAAATACACTTTCTGCCTCTCAAAAAGTTGGCCGCACAGTTGAAAACGTTGTTTCGAGTAGTAACCATAAGGGTATTTTAGCCCTCGATGGTTACGAATCCAACTAATTACCAAATTTAACTCTATTTAAGATACTTCTTCAGCTTTCTTGCCATATCAATTTTTTCCCAAGTGAACCCGGGCTCCTGCCGGCCGAAATGGCCGTAGACAGAGGTGGCTCTGTAAATCGGGCGGCGCAGTTTAAGATGTGAAATAATATCGGCCGGCCGCAGGGGAAAGTGATGGTAAATAATCTTAACGAGCTGGCTAGAGGACAGAGTAGAGCTGCCAAAAGTATTTACACTGAGGCTTGAAGGCTCTGGCTGGCCGATCACGTAAGCCAACTGCACTTCGCATTCTTCGGCCAGGCCGGCCGCCACCAAATTTTTGGCGATGTAGCGTGCCACATAACCGCCTGAACGATCCACTTTGGAAGGATCCTTGCCGGAAAAGCAGCCGCCGCCGTGTCGGCCGCGGCCGCCATAGGTATCTACAATTATTTTCCGCCCTGTTAGGCCGGTGTCGGCCTCAGGCCCGCCTTTGACAAAACGACCAGTGGCGTTGAGATACAACTTAGTGCGAGCATCAATCAATTTGCCGCAGATTGGCTTAACCACCCGGTCCACTATGTCAGCCTGCAAGCGCGCTCTGGAAACATGGGGATCGTGCTGGGCCGCGATAATGACATTGGCCAGGCGCACGGGCTGGCCACTTTGGTATTCCACGGCCACTTGCGTCTTACCGTCGGGCCTAAGGTAGGCTATCCGCCCCGACTTTCTCACCTCAGCCAAGCGATGCGCCAGATGATGCGCCAGCATAATGGGCAAGGGCATCAGCTCGGGTGTTTCGCGGCAGGCGTAGCCGAACATCAAGCCCTGATCGCCGGCGCCCTGCTGTCGCCGGTTGCGCCCCAGACCGCGGGCTATATCCTGGCTCTGCTCGTGCAGCGACACTAAAACTCCGGCATCCTCATAATCAATACCATACTCCGGGTCAGTATAACCGATATCCTTAAGTACACTCCTGGCTACGGCCTGCACGTCGACGAAACCTTTAGTTGTCACCTCGCCGCCCACTACCACCACGCCTGCGGTGACAAAAGTTTCCACCGCCACCCGCGAGGCAGGGTCTTGCCGCAATAAATCATCCAAAATGGCATCCGAAATCTGATCGCAAATTTTATCAGGATGGCCTTCGGTGACTGATTCAGAAGTAAAAAGAGAATGATAGGTCATACTGAGGCCCTAGACTCGCTGCCCACGCCCAAAACCCCCTGGTGCGCGCGGAAATAATCAACCGTCTGCCGCAAGCCATCTTCCAGTGAGACTAAGGGGAACCAAGCCAAAACCTCCCTGGCTTTGCCGATGTCAGGTATGCCCTGACGCGCCTGATACGGTAACGGCTCAGCTACCTCAATCTTGACTTCGCTTTGACAAAGCTTCACCACCAAGGCCGCGGCCTCGCCCATGGTTTTACCATCAGCCGAACCCAAGTTAAAAATACCAGGCTCCTCCTGGGCCATTAGCCGCAGCAGACCATCAACCATATCACTGACGTAACAAAAAGTGGAGGTGCTCTCGGGCGAGCCGTAAATAACGAGCGGCTTACCTTGCAGGGCGCTGCTGATAAAATCAGGAATCATGCGGCCGTCATCAAGTTTCATGCGCGGGCCATAGGTATTGAAGACGCGCGCTATCCGCCAGCTGACCCCGCGGTGCAAACCGTAATTTGTAACCAGGCTCTCGGCAAAGCGCTTGCCTTCGTTGTAACTGCTCCGCGGCCCCACCGGATCGATAAATCCCCAGTAGTCCTCTTTCAGCGGCCCACCATCTTGAGGCTCGCCATAAATAGCCGAAGAAGAAACGTGCAAAAACTTGGCTTTGTACTTGACTGCCAAATCCAGCAAATAGCGAGTAGCCTCTGAATTGGTCAACAAAGTCTCGATGGGCAGGCGGTTGTACTCCTTGGGGCTGGTAGGGCAGGCCAAATTATAAATCTCCTGCACGCCCTGAAACTTAATCTTGAACAACTCCAGTTCGGGAAACTTGTCCAAATCCAGCGGCTCGCGCAAATCATGTTTAATAAACTTAAAGTGGGGGCTCTGTAAGAGCAAATCAATATTTTCCTCCTGGCCCGTGATGAAATTATCCACGCAGATGACATTGTGCGTCTTGATAAGTTCATCGCACAAGTGCGAGCCGATAAAGCCGGCGCCGCCGGCCACTAGCACATTAGAGCGATCTAAAAGCTGCTTATAGGCCATACCCCGTATATCAACTTCGCTCGCCAAAACT
>JACRFN010000043.1 GCA_016217875.1 Candidatus Kerfeldbacteria bacterium | reverse complement strand
TGAATTAGAGGGGGCGCTAAACCGCCTGATTGCCCTACACCAACTCAATAACCACCCTCCCACCATAGAACTAGTTAAGGATCTGTTAGGTAGTTTAACAACCACGCGCGGCCTGGGGCTAACGGCCAAAAAATTGTTGGGCTTGGTGGCTCAATATTATGACATAACTATGGAAGACTTAGTGAGCGCCAGCCGCAAAAAACACTTGGTTACGCCCAGGCAGGTGGCTATGTATCTTATGCGGGAAGAGCTTAAATCATCTTTCCCCTCTATTGGGCAGGAGTTGGGTGGACGTGATCATACCACCGCCATGCATGCTTGTTTAAAGGTGGCGCAAGAATTGGAGACTAACGAAAAAACTCAACAAGACATCCACAACCTACGACAACAACTTTACAATCAATAATCTTGCCCTCAACCACCCACACCATTTCCTCCGCCCCCTCCACTTTCTTTTTTTAACTTTACCCCAAAACACTTTGTTTAATTTACTTTTTGTCTATTTATCCACTATTACACACCACTACTACTATGAAATTCGTCTGTACTAAAGAAAACTTATTCAGTAGTTTGGCTTTGACTGCCCGGGCGGCCAACAAAACAACTAGTCTGCCGATTTTAAGCAATATCTTACTTCGCGCCACTAAGGCGGGGCTAGAACTGACAGCTACCAATTTGGAGGTGGCGGTGGTAACTACCTTGCGGGGTAGGGTGGAAAAAGAGGGGGCAGTGGCGGTAAACGCCCGTCTGATTACCGAGGCTGTTTCTTTTTTCCCCAACAACCAAGTGGAGCTTGATTTGGAGGGTACCACCCTCACCTTACGTTGCGGCAAACACCGAACAATAATTCGGGGAGTAGTGACTGATGATTTCCCAGTTATTCCCGAGGTAGTGGGGGGGAGTGAGTTTATAGTCTCGAGCCTTGAGTTAAAGCGCGCCTTAGAAAGGGTGGAGTTTGCCATTAACCCGGATGAAAACAGGCCAGAGATAGCTGGTGTATATTTTAGCGCCCAAGCTAACAAATTGGTGGTAGTGGGTACTGACAGTTATCGTTTGGCCGAAAGCACCACCAGCCAAGTGAAGGGCTCGGGCACCAAACAATTTATTGTGCCCCTAAGGGCCGCCCAAGAAGTGGTTAGGGTACTTGATAATACTGACGAAGAGGTTAAGTTGGTAGTGACAGAAAACCAAGTAGCTTGGTTTGTTGGGGACAGCAAAGTGGTTTCTCGTTTGGTGGCCGGGCAGTATCCTGATTACCAACAAATTATTCCCCGAGAGTTTTCTACCAACGTAGTTGTGGGGAGAGAAGAGTTTGTGCGGGCGGTGCGCGCCGCCAGCTTGTTTGTGCGAGCCGGAATTAATGATGTTAAACTAAGTCTTGATCCGGGCCAGGGTTTAATGAAAATATCTTCAGCCAACAGCCAACTGGGTGAAAATATGGATGAACTGGAAATCAAGGGTGGTGGCGGCCAGCCCAACGAGATAGTTTTTAATTATCAATATCTCCTAGATGGCCTTCAGGCGGTGGGCACGAACCAGGTTATATTGGAAGTGGTTAACCCCAACAGTCCGGGTGTTGTTAGGCCAGACAAAGAAGAGGGTTATCTTTATATAATCATGCCGATCAGGCAGTAATCTAAATTATCTTACGGCCTAACTCTGACATTGACACTGGGGCCGGGGTGAGAAACACCTCGCCAGTCTTGGGTAGTTAGTGAGAGTGAATAGTCACCAACCTCGGCCTCGCGCCAGCGAAGGGAAACCTTATTTTCTAGTTTGGTCGCCACTCCGAGCCAACGCGAAGACTCGTTGGGGAGGGAGGTGTAGAAATCAATTTGTTTGAGCTCTGTAGGGTTAGGCACCAATACCTCAATTGTCAGAGGAAATTTGTCCAGAGTTATTTCTTGGTTCGGAACGGGTGTGAGGAACGAAGCTTGGTAAGGATTGGGTAGGGGGGTGACCATCAGATTGAAAGGGGCGGTGGCTTCGCCCATATTATCAACATCGTCGTAAGCGCGAGCTGTCAGGGTGTGGTAGCCGTTAGGCCAGTCTGAGGTTATGGGCAGGGTTAAACCAAAGGGTGGGTTTAATGATTCACCAACCTTTTGACCGTCAATAAAATATTGTACTTGTTTGACGCCCCGCGGCGAGCTGACTTCAACTTTTGCCAGCAAGGGGTTTTGTTGCACTGTGGCGTTAATTGTTGGCTGGAGTATGGTAACTTGGGGTTTATTACCGGCACTATGGAGGCTGTCATAATCATTTGGCGGCACCTCGTCGGTATAACCCTGGCTCACCGCCCAGTTTTTAACCGCCTCTTCCCATAGCTTGTACTGAGGATCAGAGCTGGGGTTTGAAGGCACTGGGCCTAAGAGGTCGCCCGGCGTGACGTACTGAAGAATGGTGTGGTATTGGCGGAAAACTTTGTCTAGCCTGGCGCTTGGGGGTGTAAATTCAGTGGCGCGCAGGCCAGAGAACAAATCGATAGTCACCGTCTCGCCGCCAAGTTGTCCGTTGAGCATTGGTTTGGAAGCCGAGCGCGGCGAGGGCGGGGTGAAGGCATTGGGAGGCATGTTGGCCGTGGCTTTGGTCATAAAATTCTGCCAAATGGGCGCAGCCACGACCGAGCCGTCAGCCCCCCTTTTCATGGCTTCGTTATTACTGTTCCCCACCCAGACGCCGGCTGCCAGTTGCGGGGTGTAGCCTAAGGTCCAGGCATCGTGATAATCGTTGGTCGTGCCGGTTTTAGCCGCCACTGGTCGTGCGGGCAGGGTGAGCGAATTTTGGCTGCCAAAAATAAAGGCGCGGGCGCTGTTATCGCTCAGAATGCCGGTTAGCTCACGCACCGGCTGCTCACCTATTACTCTTTCGCCGGGTGTGTCTTGGTATTCTTGCAAGGTGGCTCCACTACTATCTTCAACTTTCAAAATGGCGGCCGTTGGTTTGACTACGCCCTCGCGGGCCAAGGCGGCGTAGGCATTGGTGTGCTCCAGCAGGGTGACTTCTCCTCCGCCCAAAACCAAAGACAGCCCAAACCGGCTGCGGTCGCGCAGGGTAGTGTAGCCAAGTTTATCGGCTAAATCAAGTACTTTGCTAATGCCTGTTAGATAAATAAGTTTGACCGCCGGAATGTTGAGCGAGCCGGCCAGGGCCTGGCGCAGGCTGACCGGGCCGCGTTCTTTGCTGTCGTAGTCATGCGGCGTGTAGTCTTTGGTGTCGGTTTTGAAAGTGGTCACCACGTCAAACAACAAACTGTCCGGAGTAAAACCCTGGTTAAAAGCCTCGGTGTATACTACGGGTTTAAAAGAAGAGCCGGGCTGTCTCGGGCGCAGAGCCACGTTGACTTGGCCTGAATGTTCATCATCAAAGTAATCACGCGAGCCGACCATGGCTACAATTTGTCCGGTAGGGACGTCTAAAGCCACCAGGCTGGCGTTTTGAGCTTTGTAACTAAGGTTTTTCTTAGCGCTTTGGTCCACCGCCTCCTCTGCCGCCTTTTGCAGCGTCAGGTCAAGCGTGGTTATGACCTTCAGGCCGCCCTGTTCCACTAATCGCTCGCCGTATTTGGCAGCCAGCAATTCTTTGACATAAAAAACAAAGTGCGGCGCAATGATGTTTTCCCGTCGCGGCACAAAGGTTAGTTTGGCCGCCTTAGCGGATGAGGCTTCACTGGCAGTGATGTAACCTTGTTCTGTCATGGCGTCCAAAATATAGTGTTGACGGCCCTTGAGCTCATCCAGGTGGCTGCCCCAGGGAGAATAATAGGTTGGCGCCTTGACCATGGCGGCCAGGATAGTGCTTTCAGCCAAAGCCAGGTCGCGCACTGATTTGCCAAAAAAGGTTTGGGCCGCCGCCTCTACTCCATAGGCGTTGGAGCCGTAGGGTATTTCATTGAAATACAGTTTGAGTATTTCGTCTTTGGAAAAGCGGCGCTCTATCTGGTAGGCCAAAATCAGTTCCTTAACCTTTCTGACATATGACTTTTCTCCGCCCACAATGGCGTTTTTGATGAATTGTTGGGTAATGGTCGAGCCGCCCTGCAGTTTACCGCCCCCCAGCAGGTCAGCCAGCACTGCCCGCAACATGGAGGTAAAGCGGAAACCCTTGTGTTGGTAAAAGTTTCTATCCTCGGCTGTGAGTGTGGCCTGAAGCATATGCGCAGGGGTATCGCTTAGTGCTATGGCCGTGCGCCGCTCTTCGCCATGCAGGTCGTAAAGCACTGTCTGGCCGGTGCGATCGTATATTTTAGTGCTTTGCGGCACGATACGCCTGGCTATGCCTTCAGGCGTGGGCAGGTCGCGGCTGACCCAAGCCAGTACGCCTATGGCCAGCAAGGCGCCGCACATTATTGCAGCGGCTACTAAACGCCAACCCAAGGCCCACCAAGCCCGACGGCTGGGCCTGCGGCGCAAGGGTCGCTGGTGCCAACGATGTTGGCGCGGGTTGTAGTAGCGCAGGGGTTGTATGGGCATAAATCAGGTGCCAGTGTTTAGTATATGGTACAATACAATAGTAAGCTATGGCTAAGGGATTAAACCAATCAAAAGTTAAATGGGAGGAGTTGTTAGAACGCGGTGTGACAGATGTCGTGCCACGTGGTTTGGCTATAGCCAAGCTTGAGTCTGGTAAAAAGTTGCGCATATACCTTGGTATTGATCCTACAGGCGCTAAATTGCATTTAGGGCACGCCGTCCCTTTGCGTAAGCTGCGCGCCTTTCAGGCGGCCGGCCACCACGTTATTTTGGTTATTGGCAGTTTTACGGCCATGATTGGCGACCCTTCTGGCCGCGAGGCCATACGCGAGCCGCTGACCGAGCAGGAGGTGAAAGCGAATTTTGCCACATACCAAAAGCAGGCCCAGCTGGTGCTGGATTTGGATAAGGTGGAGATAAGGTACAATCACGACTGGCTGGGCAAACTAAAGTTTAAAGAAGTGGTGGAACTGGCCCAGCACTTTACCCTGCAGCAACTGATGGAGCGGGATATGTTTGTGGAGCGCCAGCGCCTGGGGCAGGCCATTGGCGTGCACGAGCTTATGTACCCACTGATGGTCGGCCGCGACTCGGTGGAGCTGGACGTGGACTGTGAGATCGGCGGCAATGACCAGCTTTTCAATATGCTTTGCGGCCGCGATTTGCAAAAAGATTTTGGTAAGCGCGACAAGTTCGTAGTTACCACCAAACTATTGGAAGGCACTGACGGCCGTAAGATGAGCAAGACGTACGATAACTGCATTTATCTGACTGACAAAGCCAATGATATGTACGGTAAGGTGATGTCTATCAAAGACGAACTCGTCATGAGGTATTTTGAGTGCTGTACTGATGCCACAAAGGAAGAAATGGCCATGTGGGAGCAGGCGTTACGTGGGGGGAAGGATACGAAAGTTTTAAAGCAACGCTTGGCGCGGGAAATTGTAACGCTTTATCACAGTGCCAAAGCAGCCACGGCGGCCGAACATGAGTTTAACCAGGTGCACCGCGACAAGGCACTGCCGAGCGATATGCCGACTGTGCCAATCCCAGCTGGTAAAAAAAGTCTGCCCATTACCGAATTTTTGGTTTATATGAAACTGGCAATGTCAAAAAGCGAAGCTCGCAGGCTGGTTGAGCAGGGTGGGGTGAAAATAGATGGAAAGGTCATTTCCGACTGGCGAGCAGAGATTTCACTCAAACCAGGCCTCATAACCCAAGTCGGCTCCCGCAAATTCGCGAAGTTGGGATAATATAATTAAGTTTGATATCCATCTCTTGAGTTAACTAAACATGGACCTGAAAAACTTCCCACGTAGGAGGTTTTGTGATTTAAGAACTCGTGTTGTTTAGAGGCGTTGTTCTTCAAGAGCGGTTAGGGCTATAGCCGGTGCATTAGCAATATTTGTGTTACATGCCCATTATGGATTTATGTCCCGGGGGACATAAATCCATAATGCTTTAAGCGGGCCTGATGGGCGATGGGGCGTGCTAGTTATTGATGGACAGGCCACACAAAGCAACCGCTAGCGCGTCAGCGGCGTCGTCGGGTTTGGGGGCTTGCTTCAGTTTGAAAATCAAACACAGCATCTTTTGCACCTGTTTCTTATCAGCATTGCCCTGGCCCGTGGCTGCCATTTTCACGGCCTGCGGCGACAGCTCCAGTACGGGTAACTTATGGGTTGTTAAAAGTTCCATCACTACACCTCTGGCTTCAGCTACTTTGAGCGCGGTTTTCACGTTCACGGAAAAAAACAGCCGCTCAATCGCTGCCGAGGTTGGCTGGTGTCGGGCAATCACAGAAGTTAATTTGTCCCTTAATTCGCTGAGCCTCAGCCCGTGATTTGTGCCTTTGGTTTGTATGTAGCCTGCTTCAATAAGCACTGGATGCGTAAGTGTGCCTGAAACCAAAGCATAACCCAGGCGGCCAAAGCCTGGATCAATGCCCAGTACAATCTTTGATGTTTTAGAAGATGTTGCGGGGAGTGCCATATTTCAGGTAAAAACCGGAGGTCACGGGTTAAATCCTAATTCCCAATTTCTAATTCCTAGATAAATCCCAATGTCCAAATTACAAAATTTTAGAAATTAGAAATTAAAAACTGGGGTTTTTAACCTTACGCCTCATTATCAAACAGGTCAGTAATGTCTTCATCTTCGTCTAAAACCTCGCGTAAAGTTTCCAACTGTTGCGCCGTGTTCCCTTCTGCGGTTACGGTGGTTTTGGCTACAGGTTCAATGGAAGAATAAACTGGGGTGATGCCAAGTTCGGTTAATTTAGCCTTAATAGTTTCAAAAGCCGTGGGAGCACAGGTTATTTCCAGCTCGGTTTCCCGCTCCACAAAATCTTCGGCCCCGGCCTCAATGAGTGCCAGTTCCACTTCGTCGCGATTGGCAGGCTCGGGAATAAGAATCAAGCCTTTGATGGCAAACATCCAAGCCACGCTGCCAGCCTCAGCCAGCCGTCCGCCGTGCCCTTCCAGCAAGTGCCTGATATTGGCTGAAGTGCGGTTACGGTTGTTGGTTAAGGCGTCTATTAAGAAAGCTACTCCGCCCGGGCCGTAGGCCTCATACCGCACTTCTTCCAGGCTCAAGCCTTCGCCGCCGCCCGCGCCTTTTTGAATGGCGCGTTCAATGTTGTCTTTGGGCATGCTCATGGCGCGCGCCCGTTCCACAGCCAGCCGTAGCTTGGAATTCATAGCCACGTCAGCCCCGCCTTTGGCCGCCACGGAAATGGCGTTGGCCAGCTTGGTGAAAACCTGGCTGCGTTTGGCATCAGCCAGGCCCTTGGCGCGTTTGATGGTTGACCATTTGGAGTGCCCGGACATAGTAGTTAATTGTACCAATGAAAAAATAAAAAATCAAAATGCAAAATGACAGTACGTTAAATCAAAACTCAAACCAGGTTGTAATTTCCAAGCCCCAAATTCTAAGTTCCAACAAAGTTCCAAGTTTTGAATTATTTAAGCATTTATTGGAAATTGAGGCTTGGGCATTGGGATTTTAACCATAATTTTAATTTTTGATTTTTACATTTTACATTAGCGCACCCCAGCCGCTCTTGCTATACTATTTGTATATGTCCGAGGTATCATATTTAGATTTGCCCGCCTCCATCAAGCAGGTTGATGTTACTGATCTGGCCTCCATTTTGCGCCAATTCCCCGAGCAACTGGAGGCTGCTACCAAGGAGTTTAGCCAGCTTCAGCTACCAGCTGACTGGGCCTCTTGCCAGCAGGTGATTTTTTGCGGTATGGGCGGCTCGGCCATTGGGGCTGAACTGGCCTGCGACCTGCCGGCCGAGTTTATTCGCAAGCCGCTGCTGGTGGTGCATGATTATGAGCTGCCGGCTTATGCTGATAAAAACAGTTTGGTGGTGGTAATAACTTATTCCGGTGCCACTGAGGAGGCTTTGGCCTGCTGGCAGGCGGCCTTGAAGCGAGGCTGTAAGTTGTTGGTGGTGACGGGCGGCCAGAAATTGGCCGACGCCGCCCGCGCCAAAGGAGTTCTTTGTTATCATTTTAACTATCCCACCCAGCCGCGCGATGCCTTGGGCTATTTATTCGCCCCGCTGTTGCGTGTGCTGGTGCAGGCCCGGGTGATAACCCCGGCCCAGGCTGATTTAACCCCGGCCATTAAGCAGCTTAAAAAATTAGTTCCCCAGTACGATCTTGCCAACCCGACAGATAAGAATTTAGCCAAAGAGTTGGCTTATTTGGTTTTGGATAGGGTGCCGCAGATTATAGCCGGGCGGTTCTTGGCCGGCGTGGCCAAAAGATGGAAGAACCAGTTTAACGAGCACAGCAAATCAGCCGCCTGGTTTGACCTGCTGCCTGAGCTTGATCATAATACTTTGGAAGGTTTTGCCTGGCCGCCGCGTTATGCGGATGACACTATAATTTTTTTGCTGCGCAGTTCTTATGAACACCCGGAAGTGAATCGTCGGGCTGATATTTTTCATGCCTGGTTGCGGGCCAAGAAGATTTTAGTGAACCAGTTGGTGCCGGCCGTGGGCGGCGACTGGTGGAGCGAGAAATTATCCCTGGTTTTGTTGGGCGATTGGGTTAGCTATTATTTAGCCTTGTTGCATCGGGTGGACCCGGTGGCTATACCAAATATCATTTCTCTTAAGCAGCAATTGCGGCATGGTAAGACCGTTTGAATTAAGAATCTGGAATCTAGAATTAGGGATTAAGGTGATTATAGTTCACGATTCACGATTCACGATTCTGTACTCTTAATTTTGTTTTGATTTTCTCCATGGTTGGCTCTCGGGGGTTATTTTATAAGCAGTTATTTTGAGAGTATGGTTAGGTTTTTACTTAATTTATGGTCCACTGTTAGTTTGCGGGCGGCTCTCCCGCTAGTTTTTATAGTCAGTCTGGCAGTATTTAGTTATCTGCAGCCGGCGGCTAAATTTGCCGATCCGGATTCTTTTTATCATACCTGGCTCACCATTACCTCGCGCGACAACGGTTTAGTGCGTGATTTTCCCTGGACCCAATCGTCTTTATATAAAGATATTTTTATAGATCACCATTTGGGCTATCACTTACTGCTCATTCCGTTTGTGAGCTTATGGCCTGATTTGGTTGGGTTGCAGGCGGCCACAGTGGTTTTTGCTAGTCTCACCATATTGGCTTGCGCTTGGCTGCTGCGACGTTGGCGAGTGCCCTGGTGGGGCGTGGGCGTGCTGCTGTTGCTGACAGCCGGGCCGCTGCTTTTTCGCCTGTCACTCGGGAAAGCGCCGTCGTTGGGCTTGGGCGTGGCTGTTGTTGGCTACTATTTGATTACCGAGCGTAAACTGGGCTGGCTCTTTTGGTGGTCATGGTTTTTTACCTGGCTTTACAGCGCCTGGCCGTTGTTAATAGTTATGGCTTTAGTATATGTAGCAGTGGAGAGTGCGGGCTTGGTCGCCAACGATAATGGTAAATTGATAATTTCTAATTCCCAATTTCTAAATAAATCCCAATTTATTAATTCCAAAATTTTAGAAATTAGAAATTGGTCATTAGAGTTTTTAAGAAATTTTTTATCCGCACCCAACCGGCGTTTATTCGGATCTATTCTTTTGGGGTATTTGGCTGGCTTAATTATAAATCCCTATTTCCCCACCAATTTGCTTTATTTGAAGCAGTTGTTTGTCATGGCACTAGTGGCCTATCGCAAGTTTATTAGCGTGGGCGGAGAGTGGTATCCTTATTCACCCACTGAACTGGCGGCCAATTTGGCTTACCCCATATTAATTTGGCTCTTAGCCACGGTGGCCGCCGTGGCTACCCGGAAGCAGCAAACCAGTTTGTCGCGTACTACTTGGTTGTTGACCGTGATTTTTTTACTGTACACTTTGCGTGCCCGGCGGCAGGTGGAGTACTTGGCCCCTTGGTTGGTGCTATCAAGCGGTTTGATACTACGCGACGCTTGGAGCAAGATCGTTTCAGTTAAAAGATTTTGGCAGGATTTTGTTTCTTGGTTGCCCAAGTGGTTGTCGGGACGATTTGTGCTCGGATTTTTAGGTTTGTATTTGGCAGTACTTGTACCCTGGGGCTTGTGGCGGGGGGTGCAGAGCGCTCGGGCGGGCCTGGGGCAGGGGCTGCCT
>JACRFN010000048.1 GCA_016217875.1 Candidatus Kerfeldbacteria bacterium | reverse complement strand
CATCGCTCACCGCTCTGCCGCGCACGGTTAAACTAGCTTATCAAAATATTTTGCAGCCATTCCGTGATTTAGGATTGGTTGGCACTGTTTATAAACAGGCGGCTCTTGATAGCAGTCAAGCCGTTAAGACTAAATTAACTAGTATCAATCTAGGGCTGCTGCCCTGGGAACAGCAGTTTGGTCGTTTTTTAACTAGCGTCGCAGCTCCTTATAGTCAAATCCTAACGCCAACCAGCCGCACGCTAAACAGCGAACTGGGTAAACTGCATCGTACGGCCTTGGGTTTTTGGAATGACGCCGCCATTACCCTGGCTGGGCCGGTTAAACTGGCTGAGATTAATGTGAGCCAGGTTCATCAGAATTTGCTTAATTCCCGTTCCGAGTTTTTGCCCCCGCCTCAAGGCTTAGTTTCTGCTTCCGGCCGGGTCTTGGGCGTCAGCACCGTGAACCTTGGTTTCCCCAATAACAAAACAACCCTACTGGTTAAAGATTTATTAATTAGCCAGCCAAGTCAGGCTGCGCCAGTGAATAAACTTCAACCTAACCGCCAGCTGACGCCTGCTAATACTAATAAGACCACGACAGTTACTTCCGCTGTTTACGCCTCGCTCCTGGCTGATATTATCCGCGGGCGCGACAGTTTGAGTATTGGCTCCTCGCCCCTAAACCTTGATTATGCCACGGCCACCGGCCTGCTCGAAGTACCTAACCTGCAAGTTAGGAACAACGGCATAATCCTGGGCGATTTAACTGTGCGCGGCAAATTTAATTTGGAAGGCCAAGTGGGTTTGGCTGAGTTCTCGCGCCTTAGAGTAGTTGGTCCGGCTGATTTCTTGGATGTGACTGCCGGCACCATTACCGCCGCCCGCCTCAACACCCGCACCCTGGACCTGTCCGGCACTTTAATCGCCGGGGGCATCGGCGTCTCTGGTTCTATTGGCGCCCGTGATCTCACTGGCCAGTACTTAAGCGTGGAAAAAGACGTTACTTTAGGCACGACTAACACTAACAAGCTGACGATTAATTCCCAAGCCGCTTTTGGGGGCCCGGTGACTTTTAATTCACCTTTTACGTTAAACAGCACGACGACTATTACCGGCAGCATCACCCCAAATCCTACGGCTACGGGCAAGCAAACAGTGGTTGATGCCACTGACACTGGCAGCGGCGCCGGCATAGTGGTGAGTGATACTACTGGACTGAATGTGGGTAACCTGATTAGGCTGGGCCCGGAAACCGGCGGCACCTGGACAAGGATTACCGCCATTGCGCCGGGCGCGCCCGGCACTTTAACTGTGTTACCGGTTGTTGGACATTCACCCACCCAAACGATTACGGAATATTCCGCGCCAAGCTTAGGCTCCAGCGCCAATATTCAAAATCGCTTTGACAAAGGTTATTTCTTAAATGGTTTAGTCATCGGCGGCCAAACGACTTTGGTTGACAATACTTTAACCACTTCCGGCGGCAACCTAGGCTTAACTTCGGCCGGCGCTTTAAACTTTACTGGCGCGGCTAATTCCACTTGGAACCTGGGCGCGAATAGTTTGGCGCTAACAAGCGGCGCTTACACGCAAAATAGTTCCGGCGCTTCCACCTGGACTAATACTTCCGGCAATCTGACTTTGGCTACGGCTACTACTGGCGACTTAGGCTTAAATTCCGCCGGCGCTTTAACCCTGGACGCGGCGGGCGCTCTTAACCTTAATTCATCAGCCGGCACTATTTCACTAGGCAACAATGCGGTCGCTCAAGCCATTAATCTTGGCACCGGCGCGGCGGCCCGCGCCATCACTTTGGGCAACGGCACTGGCGCGACGCAGCTTATTTTAAATTCCGGCACCGCTGGTATTAATTTAGGCACCAACGCCGTGGCTATGCCCATTACCTTAGGCAACACCACTACTTCCACCAGTTTGGTTTTGAATTCCGGCAGTGGCGGAATTAAAATCGGTGACACTGCCAATACCAAAACTATTGATATTGGCGGCGTGACCAGTTCCGGTACTGACACGGTTAATATTGCCACGAGTAGCGCCGCGCCGGACACTATTACTATCGGCAACAGTAACGCCGCCACTGCCTTAACTTTAACCGGCGGCGCGGCTTGGAACATTACCTCAAGCGGCGCGGCTGTACTGGGGAGCGACCTGACGGTTAATGGCAATACCACTTTAGGTGATGCCGGGACCGACACTATTACTATAAATGCCAATGGTCTTAATTTAACTGGCGCCAGTCCGTTTATCAATGCTTCTAACGCCGGCGCTACTTTATCACTCAACACCGTGACCAACCGTCCGGTAACTTTCGGTACCGGCCTGACCACGCTCGGCGGCAGCCTTACTATGAATGGTTCCAGTTTAACTTTGACCGGCAACAATACGGTGATAGACCAAACTGGCACGGGTACTTTGTCCATCAATACGGCGACTAACCGCCCGGTAGCTTTTGGCGCTGGCGCCGTCACTTTCAACAACGTGTCCACTAATTTTACCGGCACTAACCCGATAATTGATACTACCAACGGCGCTTCCACTTTATCTATCAATACTACTACCAACCGTCCGGTAACTTTCGGCACCGGCCTGGCCACGCTCGGCGGCAATTTAACTGTGAACGGCGCTACTACCACGCTGGCTTCCACGACTGTTAATTTAACCGGTTTAAATCCGGTAGTTGATGCTTCTAACCCTGGCTCCACTCTGTTACTCAACACTATTACTAACCGTCCTATTTCTACCGGCACTGGCGCCATTTCTCTAAACGGCGCCACCACGGTCACCGGAGCGAATACTTTTAGTACCGGTACCGGTACTGTCACTTTGAACAACGTCAGCACGAATATTGCTTCTTCCAATCCGGTGATTGATTTAACTTCCGCCACTACACTTTCTATCAACACCGTGACCAATCGTCCGGTAACTTTCGGCAGCGGCAATATTACCATTCCTAATCTTTATGTTACCAACTACGAACAAAATAGCGGCACTTCTTCCATTATCTCGGCCGTGGCCACGGGCACTATTTTCTCCGTCACGGACAATGCCATCACCAACGGCACTTTAATCGGCAACACCCTGACGGCTAACGCCGGCAACGGCCAAACTAGCAATGGCCAGATTATCACCGTGACCGACGCCACTACCGGCGGCGGCGGTTATACCGGACTCGCCATCAATGTCAGCGGCGCGGGCGCGGGCAGCGGCAGCAAATATGTTTTGGATTTAAACCCCGCCGCTAATCAGCGGGTAGTTTTTGACAGCACTGGCGCTTTTCGTCCGACTGCATCGGTGGCAAGTAATACCAACACCATTGGTTCGCCGAGTTATTATTGGAAAAATGGCTACTTTGACACTGTCACCGCCAACAATCTTTCCGGTACGGTTATTACCGGCGCCACCTCAAGCACCACTTGGACAATTGGTTCCACGCAAGTGGGTGACGTGAATGAAGCTTTAGTCTTTCAAAGAAATTCCGGTTCAGGCAATGCCCTTTTGCAATGGAACGCCGGCGCCAGTGATGTGCGATATTTAAGTACCAATTATCCTTTGAATGCCACTTACACCGTGGATAATACTTCTATCGGCACCGGCATTAACTTGCTTTCTGGAAATCTCACGAACAATACTACTGCCGGTACTCAGAAACTTTTGTCTGTTACCAACACCGGCACCGGCACCACGGAAAATGGTATTTACATCGGCAACACCGGCACCGGCACCACGGCTTTGGAAATTGCCGGCACCTGGACCAATGGCATTGTGACGAACAACAACACAATCAACGCCGGTACTGGAGCAATTAGTGGCGGAGCAGGAACTTTCTCTACTGTAAATGGCAATACTATTACTACCGGCACCGGCACTTTGACTTTGGGCGCGGGAAAAACTTTAACTGTGTCTGATTCCACTACCTTAAATACTAATGCCATCACTTTGGCTGGCGGTGAAGTGATTACTTTTTCTCCGACAAATGCTCTTTCACTTTTGACCACTGCTGGAACGAGCGTCACTCTTCCTACTTCTGGCACATTGTATGGTACAGCTACTGGTTCCATTACTTCCGCTCAACTTCTTGCTTCTCTTTCGGATGAAACGGGAAGTGGAGCAGCAGTCTTTGCCAATACTCCGACTTTAGTTACACCGATTCTCGGTGTCGCTTCTGGAACTTCCCTCGCTCTCGGCGGAGCAACCATCGGCACAAATGCTTTAGCGGTGACGGGAACGACTTTATTAACGGGTAATGTAACTGCAACTGGACGAATATTGGCAACTCAAGCAGCTGGTGATTATTCTGCTGCTCCTACCTTAGCTTTCGGAGATGGGACTTCTGGAATATATGCTCACACAAATGGACAGTTAGATATAAGTGCAGGAGGTACTCAAGCATGGGTATTTAGTGCCACTACAATTAACGCTGGAGGAAATCAAGGCGCGCAATTATTAAAATCAGGAGTATCTACTACAGTTCCTGGCCTTATTCCACGTGGTGATGATCCAAATACAGGTATAGGTTGGACTAGTGCGGATGTTCTTTCTTTAATTGCAGGCGGAGTGAATGGATTAAATGTAAATAGTTCCGGCAACGTCGGCATTGGCACCACTTCTCCAGCCACTAAGCTTGATGTTACTGGCCTTACATTAAATACAGACGCTACCGGTACAGTGATGAGTGCGAACTTTACTGGCAATATTACCAAGAGTGATGTGAATGCTTACACTTTCTCCGGTGTGCAAATCAAACCTACTTTGAATACTGGTCTAGCTAACACTGGCACTACGCTTAACGTCCTTAATATAGATACTACTAATACCGCCGTTACTGGCTTAACCACTAATTTAATTAAGGCCTCTTACGGTGGCACTCAGAAATTTTTGGTTGATTCCAGTGGCAATATGACCATTGCCGGTTCACTTACTTCCACAGGCAATCTACTTCCATCGGCTGATAACACTTATGACTTAGGTTCAACTTCTGCCAGATGGAAAACTTTGCACGTTGGCCCAGGTTCAGTCGTCGTCCATAACGACGCGACTAATACTTTGAAAGCTACCCTTGGTTTTTCCGGCTCTACTGCTCAACTTATTACGGACGCGGCCACGCCTTTGCAGATTACCACTGGCGCGAACACCGGACTTAATATAAATACGAGCGGCAATGTGGGCATTGGGACGACGGGTCCAGCGACAAAATTACAAGTTTCTAAAACAGTTTTCTTGTCAGATTATAATTTTCCATTCATAGAATTGTCTTCATCTGGTGCTAATTATGGACAAATATTAGCTCCCACAGGAAATACTGATAGATGGGCACTCGGTTATGGCGCAACCCATGAAACAACTGGAACCCCTGTATTAACTTGGATGGACACCGGCAACGTCGGCATCGGGACGGCGAGTCCGGGAGCAAAGTTGGATGTTAGGGACGGAAATTTAGTTTTGAGTGATGCGGATGTTGCTCATGGGATGACAGATTTGTCTCCTACGAACGTTTGGGGGTCAATAAGCCCGGCAGACGCAAACGCTGGTGGACTTGTTTTTAATGCGCTTACCGATACTGGCACTGATTATCCGCTTACTTTACGAGGGGTATTTGGGTCAACAGATTCTACGGACACAGTTCCGGCAGTTCGTGTATCAGGAGCAAAGAAAAGCGGCACTGGAAGTCAGGCTCTTGCGGCCGCCGAAACGGTTTTTCAAGTTCAAAATTATGGGACAAATTTGGTCACCGTATTAGGCGATGGCAACGTCGGCATCGGGCAAACAGTCCCCACGTCAAAGTTAGATGTCACCACAGGCGGATTAGGGGTAACTCAAACAACTTCATCAGGCTTGGCTTTAGTGAACACTACGGCAGCTGCTGTTGGAGCTCAACAAATCTCTCCGGCTCTAAGGTGGAGCGGGTTTGGCTGGCAAACTGGCACCTCTACTTCTCAAGCAGTAGACTTTAGAAGTTATGTGGTGCCAGTGCAAGGCGCGGCTAATCCCACTGGGTATTTGTCTTTTGGTTCTTCGGTCAATGGCGCGGCTTATAGTGATGGGCAAATGGTAATTACAACAGCTGGCAACGTCGGCATCGGGACGACGGGACCAGGGGCGAAGTTGCACGTCAATGGAAATATTAGAATGCAATGGACAGGAGGCACCAAGCTTTCTTGGTATTATGACAGTACTTATGAGGCGGGCATGGAATTTGATATAGGGGAAAGGGGGCTAAACTTATTTT
>JACRFN010000045.1 GCA_016217875.1 Candidatus Kerfeldbacteria bacterium | reverse complement strand
CCTTGGCTGCATCGCGCAACTTTATCTCTTTTTTTACGACGGGAAGCACCCATCGCATTCGCTCCTCTTTAATTGTTTTTGACATAGATATAGCCATTTCCCTATTGTAGGGGAAACCGCCATATGTGCTTGCACATTACCGGAGTAGCTTGAGTTTTTGATTGTTCTATGTTTTAATTAATTTAGTTAAAACAAAACTTAATAAACACTATACAGTTATAGTTATTAGTGGTATATTAACTTTAGCAACAATGGAGGAATCATTAATTCATCACTATACGTTTTTGACAGGCTGTTTTACGACGCCGTCGTATTTAGAATACGTCGGTTTTTTATTTTTTAATAAATCCCCACACCTTTCCGCAGGATATTGACACTGCGGGAGGAAACTAAATTTACGCTCATTAATCCGGGTGTTAAGGCCGCAGGGTATTTTAGAAGGGTGTGGGGATAAATAACAAACTTATACTTAATTAAAGCTTAAAATAATTGCGAGGCAATTTTTTTAGGCCTGGAGAAAATCTCTATGATAAAGAAAATATTTCATTACTTTGTGACCTTAACTACCATTATTTGGTCAATGGGTCTGCCGTTGTTTGGGCCGCAGATTTCTCAAGCGGCTACGGCTACCACGGTAGCACTCACTGATATGGCCAGCAGTGGTTTTATGCGTTTAAGCCAAGGCGGTAATTTTTATGCGCCAGTTTTCCAAATTACGATTGGTTCCAACGAGAACACCAAAACTCTGGCGGCGGTTACAGTAGCTTTTGCTGCCGCTAATAGTACTACGCCAACTTGGACGCAAGGCGCGGCTACCTCCAGTGAATTATTAGATTTAGCCACTACCAATGGCGGTGTCACCTTGTGGAAAGAATCAAATTCTACTCCCAGTTTGCAATTTGACGGCACTCCCGACACGCAAGTAACTTTGGCTACTAATCCAGTTTACGCAGCCAGCAATGCTTTTACTCTTACCCCCGGCGGCGCCTGCGGCGCCACTTGCACTTTGGCCGAGAATCAAATTTTTTATGTAGCCTTAAGGCCCGACAGTTCCGGTGTTACCAATGGCAACGCTTTTACCGTGACTTTCCCGGCTAACGGTCTGGCCACGACTGCGAGTTCGCCAACCGTAACTGCTGTTACCACGCCTTCGCCGATTGTTATGGAAAATGAAGCGGCTGGCATTCGCGCTAATGGCGTGAGCGGCGCGGCTGGCGCTAGTATTATTAATGTCAGATTTACTAAACCAGTGCAAAAAGTAGGCGGCGGCGCCTTAAGTGCGGCTGACACGCCTTTTATTTATGTTGACGGCGGCGGCACCGCCCAGACTGTTTCATCAATTACTCACACGCCTTGTCAGGATTTTGCCACCCTGACCATGAGCGGCAATTTGGATGCGGAAGATGTGGATAGCACGCCAGCGACCGTAGCCGCCGGCAGTAATAAAATCGCGTCCTGCGGCAGTGGCGAAGTCTTAGGGACGACCGCGGTTGGCATGTCTAATCCGCTTAATATTACCACTTCAACTATTCCGACAGCCACCGTGGCCACAGTTTATAATAATTCGTCGCCTTTGGTATCATTTGCCGCTTCGGGCGGCACCGGGCCTTATACGTTTGCCGCCAATTCGGCTGCCGACACCACCATTTTAACTAATGCTGGTTTGGCAATAGTTAATGATGGCGGGACTTATAAATTAACCGGTACAGTAGTTAATATTCCCGGTAATTATGGTTTAAATATTAAAGTTACCGATAGTAGTGGTCCAGCCCAGATATTTACTAAATTTTTCAATCTTAATATTGCTACGGCTGGCGGAGTAGTACCGTACATTACTCAAATTACTCCACCGGGCGGAGCGCAAGGAGCGTCTGGTTTGGCCATTACCATAACTGGTTCTAATACCAGCCTTACTACTTCCAGCACGGTGGAGTTTTTACTTAGCGGCGTAAACGATACTAATTTAACAGTTTCCAGCAAAACTTCTACCAGCGGCACCAATTTAGGTTTTAGTTTAGCGATTGCCGGCGCGGCCGCTACTGGCACGCGCGACGTTCGTATTACCAGCGGTAGCCAAACCGTGACTATGCCTAATGGTTTTAGCATATTTGTTGCTAGCGGTTCAGGGCTTAATCTACTACTGCCAACAGATTCAGCTACCAGTGTGCTCTTGCCGTCGTCATTTAGTTTTAATCCTTCTAGTAACGGCACTATTAATAGTTATCGCATAACCGTGCGTCCATCTTCGGATGTTTCCAGTACGGCTTTATGGGATTATATTTTTTCTAAGCCGGTTGATAGTCAAAATTCCAATGGCAGTCATTGCAGTTCTACCAGTTGTAACGTTACTTATGGCGCTGGTCAATTTAGAAACATTGCTCCGTCCACGCCCACGCCGCTTTCACCCAATACCACTTATTATTGGCAGGTAAAAACTTATACTGAAACGCCGTTTGCTTTTGTGGCCAATACTAGTACGGCAGTGGAATCTGCTTCTGTCCGCAGTTTTTCTACCACTGCTTCAGTAACTGACGGCAGTCCACCCGGCATTATGCACCGGCCGTTGTTCCAAGCCACGGCCAGCGCTAATTTGGTGATTTTTGCCCGCGTCATGGATAATATTGCCACCAAAGATACCACGCCGGCGCTGGCTACCACTTTGAAATATTGCAATACTGGTAGTAGCTGCGATCCGGCGACAGTTGTTACCGGCAGTTATGTCGGCGCCGGTTATTACAAATACACTATTACGAGTGGTAACGTGCCAGCTGCTACCGGTTATATTCGTTATTATTTGGAAGCCACTGACGGTACTAATACTTCAAACTTTAAACAAACCGGTAATACGCCTTTTACAATTACGACCATAGCCGCTGGCGCCACGACTATTGCCGGTACAGTTAAAGATTCAACCAATACTTGCGTTGCTGGGGTACAAACTGCCGCCATCTTCGCTGATGGTACCGGTTTTAATACCACCACTAATAGCAGTTGTGCTTTTACTTTAAGCAGTTTGCCAGCCGGGACTTATGACTTGGTGGCGATTAAAGAGGGCTATGGCGATAGACGATATGATTCTGTGGCGACTGGTTCGGCCGCTACAGCTTTTAATTTGAGTTCCGGATTTTCCGGCGGTTTTGGCGGCGATACCACCAAGCCAATGGTTAAATTTACTGGTCCGCCGGATAACAGTATGGCGCCGCCTAGCGACAGTTCTTTCAAAGTGTTTGTTGGTTTTAGTAAAGCTATGAGTCAAACTGCCGTAACGACTACTGGTAATATGACAGTTAACGAAGTTAACATTAGTACTGGGCAATTAACTGACATTACTGCCACTAAAGGCAGTTGGACATATTATGCCACGGCGCCGAATACAGCCGGCGTGCCGCCGGAAGCTAATATGGCGGTTTGGACATTCAGCGGCGTTAATACTTTTGGCGAAAACAAAACCATGGCCGTAAAAATAAGCGCCAACGTGTCTGATACGGCTGGTAATTCCATTCAAGGCAATCAATCAGATGGCGCTTATGTTTATTCTTTTAATACCGGAGCGGCTTACTCTGGCGGTGGCGGAGGTAGTTACGGCAGTGGCAGCTTTGCCGCGCCGTTTGTGGTTGGTACTACGCCTAAACCAGGCACGCCCAGTGTGGCTCTTAACACAAAATTAGCCGTGACTTTTTCCCAGCCTATGGACCTGACTACTCTGACAACCAGTTCGGTAAAATTGTATTCCGTGGTCAGTGGTACCGAAACTTTGGTAACTACCGGAACTTACGGGTTAGATACTTCCAAAACCGTTTTAACTTTTGTACCGTCAAGCGCCTTAACCGCCTCGACTCAATATCGTATTAAAGTCTTAGGCAGTGCGGCTTCAGCTACTGGCGTGACTCTGGCCCCGCCGGCTTCAGTTAGCCAGGTTATGTTCCAAGCTGATTTTAACAGTGGTACCACTACTGACAGCGGTGCGCCAACCAAGCTCGGCAGCGCGCCTACTGGCGGCGCCACTGGCGTGCCGGTTAATACTGGTTCAATCATGGTGGCTTTTTCCAAGCCTCTTGACCCTTCCACTGTTAATACCACCACGGTTTCTTTGGCCATTGGTTCAACCACGGTAAATGGTACGGTTAGTTATGATGATTCCAAAAATGCTGTGTTTTTTATGCCCAAGGTGGCTTTGTCGTCTAGCACTACTTATACTTTAACTTTGTCCACCGCTATTAAAGGTTTGAATGGAGTTAATTTGGTTACGGCCCAGACCGTAACCTTTACCACTGGTTCGGCTGATACGGTTGTACCCGGTGTGGCGCTGGCTAATGCTGATGATTATCGTCTGGCTTTAACCTTTAGTGAGCCAATGCAGGCAGCTAAGGCTACGGATACGACCAACTTTACCACCTCAGTATTGAATCCTGCCAATTACACCCTCAAACAAGGTATTACCGGGTTTGACGCTAGCAGCGGCGGAACCGCCGTGTCTTTGAGTGCAGCCACGCTGGAGTATGACAACATGAACAATACGGTTATTATTAAAGGTATAACTTTGTCAACAGCTGCTACTAATGGGTTTTATATTTTGGTGGCTAGTGTTAAAGATTTGTCAGGCAATGCCATTGGCGCCAGCAATAGTTTGCGCGGACCGGTGCAATCTTCCAGCAGTACTGGCGGCGTGCTCGGGCCGGGTACGGCTGCCACCGGCTCGTTCAGCGGTCCAACCGGCCCTAATTACACCAGCGCTGGCATTGGCTATATTCCACCGGCTGGTGTTAGGCCGTTTAATACTAACACTGGTGTAACTTCTATTTATGGTATTGAACTGCCGATTGCCAAACAGATTCCAGCGACCACTGGTAAAATAGTCTTAACCTTCCCCATTGGGTTTGATGTGTCCGGGGCCATGAAAGATGTAAATTCACCGCCTAACCGTGATATTAACGGTCCAGGTTTGGGTACGGTAGTCTTTGGTTCAGCCGCGGAATCGCCGCAATCCGGCGGCGCCAACAATGACGGCGTAATCGTTGATGCCATTGCCCGTACCGTAACTATAACCTTAGGTGCGGTTGCCACGCGCAGTGAAAATAGCGATACGCACGACTTTTTACGCTTGGATATAGCCGGTATTGTCAATTCAACCGTGCCGATGGATTTTGGTACAGCTGGTTACACCGTTGATATTAAAACTTACAGCGGCACTACTTTGCTGGATGCTTCGGTTTCGCAGCCATTCTTTGTCAGCGCCGGTGGAACTCGTACCGTAACCGTCACCTTAACCTCCGCTTCAGCTATTACGGCTTCAGCCAAAGTTTTCTTAGGTTCGCCTATGACCGGCATGCAGGATAAAACCATTACCTTTAGTAATGCGACCAGTGGTACAACTACCTTTACGAGTCTTAGCGATGGCGATTATCAATTATTTACTGACCCGATAATTACTGACACGGCGCCTAATCCTGATGAAGATTGGCTGGGCCAGCCTATGCCCACACCGCTGCGTCTAACTGGTGATTTAACCAAAACCATTGCTTTAACCAAACAAAGCGGTTCAGCCAATAACGTGGCCGTAACTATTAAAGTAAAAGGTCCGGCCAATGAGCTTTTAGATGTGTTTGCCGGCGGGCAATCTGGTTTTAGCAAAAAGAAAGCTACTTTGGATGGTACTGCGACTAACTACGACACTATCACTATGTCACTGGTTAAAGGACAAAAATGGTTTATTGGCGTGGGTCCGCAAATGCCGGATAACGCTATGTCTGGTCCGCCGCCCGCGCCTAGCTATATGCCGCCCAGACCAATTGAAGTTACGATTAACGCCGATGGTTCGTTTAAAGAAGATAGCGTTGACGCGCTGGCGGCGGACGCGGCTAACGACGGTACTATCAGCTTTATCTTAGCTACCGCTGGCTTGACGATTGCCGGTACAGTTCAGGATGGTTCAGGTAATGCCGTGGCTAATGCTGAAGTTTATGCTTATACACCGCAAGGCGGTTTTGGCACGCACACTCAAGCCTCGGCCCAGGGCGCTTTTACTCTTGGAGTGGTGACGGGTTCATATAAAGTTGGCGCTTTTGTGCCGGGTATGCCTTCAGGTCAGGAAATGGCTGTTAATATTACCAGCGGCGGGCAGGTTTATGTCAATGGCGCGACTGCCGCCACTACTAATGTGATTATTAAAATTTCTAAACCAGATTACAAAATTTCCGGCAAAGTCAGCGATGGTTCCACGGTTTTTAACGGCGCTTCGGTTTATGCTTATAAGACCGACGGCCCGGGTAATGCCCAAGCCATGACTGACAATTCCGGCGCTTATACTTTGTACGTTGGGAGTGGTACTTGGAAAGTAGGCGCTTTTGTGCCGGGTTATGGCCAACTGCCAGAAACAACTTTGACGGTTTCAGGCAGCGACCTGACTAATCAGAACCTATCTCCAACCACGAGTAACTTTGGTACAATTACCGGGACGGTTTTCCGCAGCGCTGATGCCACGATTGATGCGGGCGAGGGTTTGGCCGACGTCTTTGTTCACGTGGAACGCGGTTCAGGCACAGCCAACTTTAGCGCCAACGATACCGCTACGGGTACTGATGGTACTTTTACCTTGAAAGTGCCGGCCGGTTCTGGTTACACTATTCGCGCTTTTAAGCCAGGACAAGGACAAATCGCACCACTGGACGAGAACTTAGCCGCTATTACTGCCTTTACTGTTTCAGCTGGCGGCACGGTAATCAAAAACATTCGTTCCACGGCTCTTAACACCATCACCTTTACTTTTTCTGCTACCGTGACTGAAGCGTTTGTTGATTTATTCAACACCTCTACTAACATGGGTAATCACGCTGAAGTCAGAAATGGCACCAGCGCGACTATGCAGCTTCCCAATGGTACTTATAAAGTAAAAGCATTTATACCTGGGGTTGATGGAACGGCTTTAGCCTTATCTTCAACCACGCCCGGCCAAACAGTATTATCAGGCTCAACCATAGATTCTAACGTAACCATAGACGGCGTAGAAGGCATTACGGTTACTTTGCCAACTATACGCACTATCAGCGGCACGGTTTATAAAACCGCTGCTACTGGCGGCAATGAACTGGATAAGGCTTGGGTGGAATTAATGAACGCTACTACTGGTATTAGATTTGGCGCCTTGACCGCTACTGACGGTACCTTTAGTTTAAAGGCGGCCAATGGGACTTATAAACTACAAGCCATGAAGCCAGGTTATATTGGCACGCCGCTTAATCTGACAGTGGCGGCTGATAGCGCTAGTAATAACATTGTTTTAAATGCTGCTTCGTTTTCGGTGTCAGGACAGGTTAAAATAGGTTCTACTGGAGCCTCGCGGGCCTTTGTGAGGGCGGAAAAAGTCGGTGATGTCGGGTTTGCCGGTATACAGGCAGACGCCACGGGAAATTATACTATTTATCTGTCAACTGGTTCTTGGCGTGTTTATGGAGTAGCCGAGGGTTATGAAGAAGTGGAATATACCACCGCCAGTAACGTCATAGCCGGTGCGACGACTAACGCCAACATTACGCTTAGTACCCCGGTTACGCTTAAACCGCCTAAGTCTAAACCAATTACACCGGCTCAAGGCGGCGAATTGATTGACAGTGATGCCGGCGTTAAATTGACTGTTCCGGCCAGCGCCTTTGGTACTTCCACGGCCGCCGGACAAGTTCAAGCCAAAGAAACCAACAATGTCAGTAAAACCGCCTCGGCTAAAATCGCTGGCAACAAAGGCAAGGAAATTACCGCCACTGATTCTTCCGGTAATCCGATTAACTCTTTAAGCGGCGACGTAACCTTGGAAATGACTTACACGGATGCTGATTTAACCGCCGCCGGTATCGCTAGCGGAGATGAGAGTAAGTTGAATTTGGCTTATTGGGATGATACGGCCAATAACTGGGTTACGACAGCGGCTACCATTGACACTACTACCAATACCATACGCGGTACTACTAATCACTTGACTGTTTTTGCTATTGTTCTGCCGTTCGTGGCCACGCCGGCCCAGGCTGCTTCCAGTTCCGGCGGTTCTTCTTACTCTAGTCCGGCTCCAGCTGCGGTTGCCGCTACTCCAGCCGCTCCGACTTATTCTGTTAAGATTACCGGCTTGCTAACTGAAACTAGTTCTCGTACTGTGAATCTGACTTTAAGCGCTACTCCGGCAGTACAGATGATGATATCAAACAACGCTGATTTTAGTGGAGCTGCTTGGGAGACCTATGTTACTAGCAAAACCTGGGAATTAACTTCAGGCGATGGTTTGAAGACTATTTATGCTAAATTCAAAGATAGCATAGGTACAGTATCAAATACCGCCTCTACTACTATTAATTTAAAAACTCCGGCAGTTACCAATCTGCCAGTAGCTGAGGTTACTCCGCCGGCTACGGCTGATAGTCGCGCGCAACAAATAGAGAAAATCGTGAACGAAGCTGGTACGGTTAAAAGTCTGGTGGCTGAAGACTTAGCTAAAGCTGTAGGCAAGTCCCGCGACACTGGCCTGGAACAACGCTATGAATCGACCATCGTCGCCAGAGTCGTCTTAGCGAACACTCCGGCGGCTGATAAAGCCCAGGTCTTGAACTTCGTCACCTACGGCACGCCCACCACCACTGTCTTGGGAGCAGGCGAGCGCGCTGGGGTGGTGAACAGCTTTAAAACTGCTTTTGGCAAGGTGCCAACCTCAGACAGCGACTGGGCAGATGTTATTAAGATTGCCAATGGTCGCTTCCCTGGCACCCTTAACCCTATCCAGGAAAAGGCCGTGGAGGCTACTTTTAAAAAAATCTACCTCCGCTTGCCCAATCGTTCCCAGGCTAATGACAATGCGGCGATTACGGTGATGGCTTATGGCCTAAGAACCGCTACCCGCAACCTAAATTCAGAAAAGGCAGCCATTAAGAGCTTTAAAGCCATCTTTGGAAAAAGCCCAACCTCGGCTGCTGACTGGGACGCGGTTCGCGCCACGGCTTACTCTGGTGCCAAGCGCTAAGAGTCCAAAAAAACAAAATCTTGCCAAGCCAGAGTCCTCCTTCGGAGGACTCTTTGGTTTAGCCTTGGTAGTTGTGTTTGCTTTTGATAGTTGCCTCGGCTGGCTTATTTATCCGCCTTCGCAAAAAGACCTCGGGCGGCCTACTCCGTCCCGCTTAGCGGGACTGTGAAGGCTGGATGAGCCCGTGGAGGCTTCATGGCCTATAGTGAAATTTGTCCAGCTGGGGCTATGACTTATTAATTTGGTTGATTTTTCTTTTGATCATAGCCGTGGCAGGTAATAGTACCCAGGTGTTTCAGAAGACAGTTAAGCCAAAGATCAAGGGAACGTTTGGTACGCATGCCTCTGGTTT
>JACRFN010000044.1 GCA_016217875.1 Candidatus Kerfeldbacteria bacterium | reverse complement strand
GACTGCTGCGGCCTGAGCCGCCGCTTCTTCCGGCCGCGCCACACCCTCTGGTTTAATCTCAAGACCACGCTCCAGAGAAGACGGCCCTATCTGTTCCTTGGTTTCAGGCTCGGCTGCCGGCAGTCGTTCCGCCGGTGGCACCTTAGCAAAATCAGGCATATAACTTTATTATTATAACATGTTAACTATGAAATTGCCAACTAGAATTTGGCTAAGTTATGGTATACTAAACCCATATGGAAAGATTATTCCTTGATTTGAGCGCTATTGTGGTCGTGGCGGCGGCTTTGGGCCTAATTGCCCGCCTGCTCAAACAACCTCTCATCCTAGCCTATGTGGTAGCTGGTTTCCTGCTTGGGCCGCAGGTCTTGGGTTTTATTTCTGACCCTGATTTTGTGCATACCCTTTCAAGCTTCGGTATCGCCCTGGTTCTTTTTTTAGTAGGGCTGGAGCTTGACTTGGAACGCCTACGTAGCCTCGGGCGCGTTTCCATTATTCTCGGGCTAGCGCAGGTCGTCTCCACTGCCGCTATAGGCTACGTCATTGTCAAAGCTTTCGGGCTAGCGTCCCTGCCAGCGGCTTATATAGCCATAGCCCTGACCTTCGCCAGTACTATTATCGTGGTCAAGCTTTTGTCTGAGCAGCAATCATTGGAATCGCTTTATGGCCGCTTGACTGTCGGCATACTGCTAGTGCAAGACTTTATTGCCATGCTGGCCCTGATAGTGTTGTCTGGCTTCCAGGCTAACGGCTCAGCCATACCAACAACTGGAGCATTGGCTCTCATAATACTCAAGGGGTTGGGGATAATGGGTTTCACTTACTTGGCCAGCCGTTACTTTTTGCCGACGCTTTTTACGACTTTGGCTAAATCGGCCGAAATGCTCATGCTGGCAAGTTTAGCTTGGTGTTTTATACTGGCACTTTTGGCTGTAGGCTTAGGCTTTTCTATAGAGATAGGCTCTTTCTTGGCCGGCTTAGCCTTAGCCAGTCTCCCCTACCACCTGGAAATTATCGGACGGGTACGCAGCCTGCGGGATTTTTTTGTCACTATCTTCTTTGTTATGCTGGGGAGCCAATTGACCCTGACCGCGGCGGCCCAGACCCCTGTCATAGTGTTGTCGCTGTTTGTGCTTATCGGCCAGCCGCTTATTGTGATGACCATTATGGGCCTCTGGGGCTACCGAAAACGCACCGGCTTCTTAGTGGGCTTAACCATGGCTCAGGTCAGCGAGTTCTCACTCATCTTGATGGCCTTGGGGCTAAAATTAGGACACGTGTCAGCGGCAGACGTCTCTCTGGTCACGCTGGTAGGCATCATCACTATCACGATTTCTTCTTATCTTATTACCTACGGCGAAAAACTTTATCGTTGGTGCACGCCGTTCCTATCAGTCTTCGAACGCGCTCAGGGAACAGCTGAACACGGCTGGAGCGAGCCAACTACGATTTCCGGACACGTGGTGCTGTTTGGCTATCACCGTTTGGGTGAAAAAATCGTAGCCACGCTGGAAAAATTAGGCCAACAAGTCTTGATAGTTGATTTCAATCCCTCGGTTATCAAGCATCTGGCGGCGCGGGGCAAACTTTGTTTATACGGCGATATGAGTGATTTGGAAATTCAAGATAAATGCGGCCTGGCCCGCTCCACTATGATAATTTCTACGGTGCCCGATAGCAACGATAATCTGGCCCTCCTGGCCGATGTGAGACGCCATAAGCTCAATATACCAGTTTACCTCACAGCCACCACCTGGCACGATACTAAAGAGCTTTACGCCGCCGGCGCTGACTACGTTATCTTCCCCCACTATCTGTCGGCCGAACATTTCAGTACTATGCTACAAGCGCTTAATCGCAACCCCAACCGCGTGCGCCAAGACCGCGACAATCACCTGCGTGAATTAGAACTTCATTACGCCAGCCGCACTAGCCACTAACGTACAAATTTTGAAAAATTAAAAGCCGACTTGGATTATCCAGTCGGCTTTGGCGGGTATGATTGCCATGAACGCTAGCTACCTCCAGCACAACTGGGCAGCTGCACAAGTATGCTTATCAGGTATTCACGTCTCTCGCTAAGACCTGCTCCCTGCAAGGCGGTATTGAGTCTAGCGAGGATGGACTCAGCTTCTTTCTTCTTCATTGTCCGTGTGTGGAAGTAAAAGCAATTCTCCCTTGGCCTTTCCCAACACAGTACGGGGGCATTGATAGACTGTGTAGTTTGAACGACGACTCCCGTATCGTCTCTCAGGCGTCTGTCAGGGTACTCTCCAGGTCGTGGGGTTTCCAATAAGCTGGCAAACGTAACCAAACTATCCAACCCATTCAGATTGATACCAACTAAGTACCAACCATAGTCAGTCAATTTCTCGCGTCCTGACTGTTTTTTTGTAATTGATGTTTCCATAAGGTACTCCTTTTTGATTTGTTGTGTGTTTTATATATGAGTGGGGTAACTCCCCATAGGTCACATATCTTATTGTTAAGGTACAATACAAAACACCGCCCCACGTAAGGGGGCGGTGAGAGTGACTTTAAAACAGCGGCAGCAAACGCTCCCTTAGTGAGGGGTGGAGGCGTCGCAACAAACAGATGTTAGCAATGTGTGGTTCATAACGTATAAAAAGCTTAGCAAACAGCCGTATAGGTTGTCAAGGGCAAGCGTGAAACGTATAATGTTGATATCCTATGCTGCCGCTCAAACTCTACAACACGCTCGGGCGTAAAAAACAGGAGTTTAAGCCGCTTAAACCGGGTGAGGTTGGGCTTTATACTTGCGGCCCGACTGTTTACGCCGCGCCGCACCTCGGTAATCTGCGCACTTATATTTTTGAAGATTTGCTCAAGCGTACGCTGCAAGTCGATGGCTTCCGCGTGAAGCACGTCATGAACATAACCGATGTGGGTCATTTAACATCTGACGCCGACGAAGGCGAAGATAAAATGGAAAAAGGCGCGGCCCGCGAAGGCAAAACCGTTTGGGAAATCGCTGAGCATTACACCGACATATTTAAACAAAATCTGCAGTCTTTAAACGTGCTGGCGCCGGACGTCTGGTGCAAGGCTACTGATCATATACCGGAACAAATTGAACTTATAAGAAAAATCGAAGCGAATGGTTTTACTTACCAGACCTCCGACGGCGTATATTTCGACACGGCCAAGCTCAAAGACTACGGCCGCCTGGCCAAACTCGACATCAAAGGTCTAAAGGCCAGGGCGCGGGTGGAAATGAACCCGGCCAAGAAACACCCGACCGACTTTGCTTTGTGGAAATTTTCGCCACCAGACAAAAAACGACAAATGGAGTGGCCCAGCCCTTGGGGAGTTGGCTTTCCTGGCTGGCACATTGAGTGCTCGGCTATGAGCATGAAATACCTCGGAGAAACCTTTGACATTCACTGCGGTGGCATTGACCACATTCCCGTGCACCACCCTAATGAAATAGCGCAAAGCGAGGCCGCAACTTCAAAACCGCTGGCGCGCTGGTGGCTGCACGGAGAATTTTTGGTGGTGGATGCCAAGCGCATGGGCAAATCAGAAGACAACTTCCT
>JACRFN010000039.1 GCA_016217875.1 Candidatus Kerfeldbacteria bacterium | reverse complement strand
CCACATCAATGATATTAGCCAAACTCCAGTAACGCCTAAACTTACCGCAACTTAAGGTTTGAAAAGGAATCTTATAAGCCTCAACTAAAGCTTTCTCCGGGCCGTCGGCCGTACCTAACCATTTTATGGCCACCGAGTGGGCCAATTTTTTTTTCAACTCCTCCACCACCGCCAATAGCGGACTGACCGACCCTAAACTTCCCCCTCCGGCACAAACAATTTTCATACTTTTGGCGTAATTCTAATCTGGCGAGAAATGTTGGTTAAAATGCCCAAACCGGCTAAAGTTGCCATCAAAGCCGAGCCGCCGAACGAGACGAAAGGCAAAGGCACGCCGGTCAATGGCAGAATGCCCAACATAGAAGCAATATTAATGCAAGTCTGAAAACCAAGCCAGATCAGAATACCGCTGGCTAAATACCGGCCAAAGGCATCGGGCGCCCGCTGCGCCAGGCGTAAACCTCGCCAGAGAAAAGAAAAAATCAAAACCAAAAATAACAAAGTAAAAAGAAAACCCAACTCTTCGGCCATCACCGCAAAAATAGAATCGCCGGTAACCTCGGGCAGATATTGATACTTTTGCCTAGAATAACCCAAACCCAACCCCCAAAAACCGCCCGAGCCAACAGCCAACAGTGCTTGATTAATATGATAACCAATGCCCTGGGGGTCCAATTCGGGATGAAGAAAGACAGTTAAGCGAGCCGCCCGGTACGGTTCAAATTTTACTACCAACCAAAGAAGCCCCAAGCCGCCCAGGCCCAAAGTAAGTAAGTGGGCCAAATTAGCGCCAGCTACCAGATAAGTCAAGAAAGAACTGACGGCTATGACTGAGGCCGTGCCCAGGTCGGGCTGCAAGATAATCAAACCGCCAACGGTTCCCACGGTGAGTATGAACGGTACCACGCCTTCTTTAAAACTGCGTAAGCGTTCGCCGCGGCCTTCCAGCCAAGCGGCCAAATAAATAAGGAAGCTGAGTTTAATCAACTCACTGGGCTGAAAAGTATAGCCGGCTAAATTGAGCCAACGCCGCGCACCGCCATAAGCCAAACTGATACCTGGTACAAAGACCAGCACTAAAAGAATCAAAGAAAACACCAACAACGGCAGAGCAATTTTACGCAACGTTTGATAATTAAGACGGCTAAAAAGGAAAAAAAGTATCAGGCCTGGCACCAAACCGTAAAAAATCTGATGTTTAAGATAGTAGTAACTGTCATTTAGTTTTTGCCAGGCCACGACTGAAGAGGCTGACGACAAAAACAGGAGTCCAAACAGCACTAGTAGCAAAGCTAAACCTAAAAAGATGTAGTCGGGGTGATGTTTGGCGGCGTAAGAAGACATAATCAAGCGGCTGGCTATGAGGATAAACGCCTGACGGCGCGAGCGAATTGCGCTCCCCGGTCAAACTCATGCCTGAACAAACCGAAACTAGCCGCGCCCGGAGAGAGCAAGACCGCGCCGCCCGAACGGGCGCAGGCGGCGGACAGGCGAACAGCCTCAGGCATACTGGCAGCTAAAAGCACGTGTCGGAAGTGGCGCAAACCTTGTTGCAGCTTAACCGTGGCTGAACCAGGCAATAACACCAAAGCATCAACTCGCTGACGAAGAATCTTGGCCAGATGGCGGTAATCAAGATTTTTATCAGCGCCTCCGGCAATGACTACCAAGGGCTGCCGACCAAACGCCTCTAAGGCCGCTTCGGTAGCCGCCGGTGCAGTGGCCGTGGTGTCGTTGTAAAAATCTACCCCCCTGACTTTACCTATAAACTCTAAACGATCGTGAAAACCGATAAAAGCTCGAAGAGCGGCGCGAATATTAACAGGCGGCACCCCGCTTAGATAAGCGGCGGCGGCGGCGGCCAGAGCATTGGCTAAATTATGCAAGCCGGGGATTTTAACATCCTGCTTGGTAAAAAGCAGGCGCTTGGTCTGGCCCGCCCGCCAGTAAGCTTTAGAGCCTGCCAGATAAGCCCCTCTGGTAACAGACCTTCGGCAAGAAAACCAATAAATTTTACCCGGGGCTTGACGAGCTAAACGACGCGTCACCGGATTATCATAATTTAAAACTACTGCCTGATTTGCTTGCTGATGCAAAAAGATTTGAGCCTTAGCCTGGGCATAAGCCCGAAAAGAAGAATAGCGATTAAGGTGCTCTTGATAGACATTAGTCACCACCGCCAGAGGCAAGCTCAACCTGTGACGGCCCACCAGTTCAAGATGCCAGCTGGAAAGTTCCAAAACTACCGGGGTACTGGTCGTTAGGCCGTCTAAAACGTCAAACATCACCGCGTCGCGGATGTTGCCGGCTACGACTGCCCGCTTGTTCCAGCTTTGCATCATAGCGCCAAGCAAAGCCGCGGTAGTGGACTTACCCTTGCTGCCGGTGACGCCCAAGATGAACTTACTCGGGCAGAGCTTAAGAAACAGGCTGGCCTCGTTTTCTACCTGAATACCTCGCCGCCTGGCCTGCTTAAGCAACGGCAAATCCATGGGCACGGCCGGATTCTGCACAATCAGATCACAACCCCGCAACAATGACAGCGGATGTGCCCCCAAGACATAACGGATGGGCAATCCTCTAAGCCGGCGCAAAACCAAACCAAGTTCGGAGCGCGACTTAAGGTCGGAGACAGTCACCGCTGCTTGGTGCCGCGACAGCCAGCGTGCCACGGCCGCCCCACCGCCATGCAGACCCAAGCCGAGCACGAGCACACGCCGACCGATAAGATCAGCTACTGACATAAGCCACGTTATATCCCGCGATCAATAAGGAAGACGATAAGCCCCCCGACGGCGGTCACGGCCGAAATCACCCAAAAACGCATAACAATCTTGGGCTCGGGCCAGCCGATAGCTTCCAGATGGTGATGTAGCGGCGCTGACAAGAAGACCTTTTTACCCCGGAAGCGTTTGGACAAAACCTGGACGATAACCGACAAGGATTCCACCACCAACAGCAAACCGATAATAGGCAAAAGCAAAGCGCTATTAGTGAGCATGGCCACAATACCAAGGGTGACCCCCAGCGACATGGCACCGGTGTCACCCATAAAAAATCTGGCGGGATTGATGTTAAACCACAAAAAAGCCAGCAAGGCCCCCACAATCACACCACAAAAAGTAGCCAGATCATACTTACCTTCCAAAAAAGCTATGGCACCATAAGCCGCATAAGCTGCAAGTAAGGTGCCGCCGGCTAAACCATCAAGTCCGTCAATCTCGTTCACGGAAAAGGAAGTAGCCACGATAATAAAAATAAAAATCGGCACGTACCACCAACCTATGGCCAAATCGCCCAAGAACGGCACGTGCAGAACGTCCCAGCCAAGTTTGATATAAAACCACCAGGCACCCACGGCGGCAATGGCTGTATAGATAAGCAGGCGGTGCCTCACTTTTAGCCCGCCACCCGCCGGCCCCAGGCCCCTGGCATTGAACCAATCATCCAACAAACCAACCAAAGCCGAGGCGACCAGAGCGCCTAAGGGTAAGACTGTTTCACTTCGACTCAGAAAATTAAAGCTTGTCCAGCCGAACTCATTTAAGTAAAAAAAGACTAAAGCCAAAACCAAAACCGTCAACCAAACCAACATCCCTCCCATTGTCGGCGTGCCGCTCTTGGACTGATGAAGGGACGACATAATAGGAGCGCTTGAGGTATCACGAATCTGCTTGCCTAAACGGTAACGATACAGAAAGTCCGTTAACAAAGGAGTCCAAGCAAAAGCCACCGCAAAAGAAACGGCGGTTAAGGTTAATATTTCAATCACCGGGCCAGTCGCCATAAAACATACTTAACTATTAAAACCTACAAGCAGCCACGACAACCACAGCAAACCCAAGGCTACGGCCACGCCTGTCCACAGCCAGACATGAGCCAAAATAACTGTGCCGCGACCGACCACATAGGCCAAAAACAAATCGAGCCCCACCAGCAGCGAGGACAAAACCGGCAAGACCACTAATGACGACGGCGCCACTACCCAATTAGGCCCAAAGTAAATCGAGTAACGCAAAGTAAATGACTGAACCGGCGACGGAGGAGCCAAAAAAATTAATAACCAATTCAATAAAACCAAGCCCAGAGCCAAGAGGGCAGGTATAATAATACCCCGTCGGCGCAAGAAGGCCCGCCACGACTCGCGTTGCCATAAAAATGATAACCAGGCCATAAAGAAAGTAGCTAAATTGATTGTAATCTGCCTGGCACATGCTTGGCAAACTGGGTTTAAGGCAATTGCGATGGAGGCTAAAGTTTGGTATAATGAATAATACTTTACTATCCTATCCCCTAATCTCCTTGACTTAAACTATGCTCAACCAAGATTACTTAACTCAAGCCGCCTTAGCTAACAAAATTCTCACGCCGGCTGAGCTTAAAAAAGTTAAGGACGAGCTCAAACGAGACCGTTTGACCCTAGAAGAATACCTTTTAAAAAAGCACTTGGTCACAGAAGAAGTGCTTTATGAAACCGTGGCCAAACATCTCAATCTGCCGTTTATTGATCTTAAAAACTCGGTTATCCGTAAGGATGTGCTGATGGCGGTACCCGAGCCCATAGCCCAAGCTCATCAAATTATCGCTTTTGACCAGGATCAACAAAAGGTCAAGATAGCCGCCACTGATCCTGATGACCTGCAAACTTTTGAATTTTTGGAAAAAAAATTCAACGTCAAGCCGGAAATTTTCCTCACCACCCCGACCTCCATCCGGGAAGTACTGAAGCAGTACCACAAAAGCCTGAAGGCTGAATTTGCCGAAATTACCAAAAAAGAAGGGGCAGACAAAGAAGAGGTCAAGGGCAGCGAACTGCAACAGCTGGCCGAAGACCTGCCGGTAGTACGCATCGTTGACACTTTGTTGGAGTACGCCATCTTTGAGCGGGCCTCAGACATACACATCGAGCCTACCGAAACTGAAGTCGTGGTGCGTTATCGTATTGACGGCGTCCTGCGTGACGTCATGAACCTACCCAAAAACGTCCAGGCTGGCTTAGTGGCCCGCATCAAAATTCTCTCCAACCTCAAACTCGACGAGCACCGCCTGCCCCAAGACGGCAGATTTAAGGTAAAAACCAACGAATATGAAGTGTCTTTCCGGGTATCTATTATTCCAGTTTTCGACGGTGAAAAAATCGTCATGCGTCTGCTACAGGAATCAAGCCAAATTCTCACCCTGGAACAACTCGGCTTTCAACCAGGGCCGCTTGGGATAGTCAAACGAAACATTGATAAACCGCACGGTATGCTGCTGGTAACAGGGCCCACCGGCAGCGGTAAAACCACTACTTTGTATTCGGTCCTGAACGTGCTCAACACACCTGACGTCAATATCTGCACCGTGGAAGACCCGGTGGAGTACCGCATGCCGCGCATCAACCAAAGCCAAGTCAGCCCGCGCATCGGCTTCACTTTTGCCGGCGGTTTGCGGGCGTTATTGCGGCAAGACCCCGACATCATAATGGTGGGCGAAATCCGCGATCAGGAAACGGCTGAAATCGCCATCCACGCGGCTATGACCGGCCACCTGGTGCTCTCCACCCTGCACACTAACGACGCCGTCGGCACTCTGCCGAGGCTCTTGGACATGGGCGTAGCTCCTTTCCTGGTGGCCTCTACCACCAACCTGATTATCGCCCAGCGTTTAGTGCGTAAAATTTGCCAGAACTGCATTACCTCTTACCAACTGACCAAAAAGAACATTGAGGACTTATCTTTGCAAATAGACATTAAATCATTAATGAAGACCATGGAGCGCGAAGGAATTGTTATGTCGTCTGATCAGGGGGTCGAGACCCTGCTCTTTTACCGAGGCAAGGGCTGCAAACAATGCGGCCAAGAGGGCTATAAGGGCCGCTTAGGTATTTATGAAGCGTTTGAAATTACCAAAGAAATTTCCGAACTTATCCTTAATCGTGCCTCGGCCTCAGAGCTTCGCGCCGTGGCCCTCAAACAAGGTATGTTGACCATGTTGGAGGACGGTTTTATCAAAGCTAAAAGCGGCATCACCACCCTTGAAGAAATACTCCGGGTTACCAAAGACTAAACGTTAGTTCATAGTTCTTAGTTGATAATTCATAGTATACTAAGTCGACTAATAACTAAGAACTAAAAACCAATTGCTAATAACTAAGAACTCACTATGAAATTTTCCTACTCAGCCCGCAATGAGGAAGGTGGCCTGGAGAGGGGCGAAATTGATCTGCCTTCAGAACGAGAGCTGGCTGATTATTTAAGAAACAAAGGTTTGGTATTAACGCACGCCGAGGCTGTGCAGGCCAACCAAACCAGCAGCAAAAAAATGACTTTTAAAATTCCCTGGCTTGGGGGCCGGGTGTCATCGGCCGATAAAATATTCTTTGCTCAAAATTTACAAGTCATGATTAAGGCGGGGCTATCAGTAGCGATTGCGCTTAAAACTCAAGCCGCTCAAACTTCCAGTAAGGCTTTTAAAGAGGTATTAGAAGACGTTTATCAAAAAGTCGACCGCGGCATTCCCTTGTCTGATGCCTTGGGGGGTTACCCCAAAGTCTTCTCCGAACTCTTCGTCAACATGGTACGGGCCGGCGAAAAAAGCGGAAAATTAGAAGAGGTGCTACAACAAGTCACCACTCAGCTGCGCAAAAGCCATGCCTTAATCTCTAAGGTTCGTGGCGCTCTGACCTACCCTGTTATCGTGGTGGTAGCCATGATTTGTATTGCTATAGCCATGATGGTATTTGTCATCCCTAAAATTACGGCTGTTTTCCAAGAAGTTAACGCTACTCTGCCGCTGCCTACTCGTCTACTTATCGCCACGAGCGACTTTATGATTCATAACAGTCTGTGGCTTCTAGCCGGCACCATAATATTCGCTGTCCTGTTTGTCCGTTTTATCCACACCCCCTACGGACGACACTTGTGGCATGCCCTGCTGCTTAAATTGCCTATTTTTAGCCCCATCTTACGTAAAATAAATCTGGCCAAATTCGCCCGCACTTTTTCCTCCCTGCTCAAGACGGATATTCCGATTGTTCAGGCCTTTCAAATCACCGCCACCACTCTGGGCAATGTTCTATATCGCCAAGCCATTGAAGACGCCGCCGAACGCGTCAAGAAAGGAGTGGCCATCTCCAGCATTATCCGTGACTACCCAAAACTATTCTCACCGCTCATCATTCAGATGACCACGGTCGGCGAAGAAACCGGCACGCTTGACTCTATCTTGGACGAGCTGGCGCAATTTTATGAAGAAGATGTCGATCGCACCATGTCCAACCTCTCCACCATTATCGAACCAATTCTGATGCTCTTGCTGGGCGTTGGCGTCGGCGGGCTGGCGGTGGCCATCATTTTGCCAATTTATTCACTGACGCAGAACGTTTAACAGCGGCCCTATGCGCGCCTTCAGTCTTATTGAATCATTGGTGGCCATTGGTATCATGGTTCTTCTGATGACGCTGGGCATACCAGCCTTCCGCGGACGCCAACAGGCCGTCAATTTACAAAGCGACGCACGCACACTGCTGTCTGATCTTAGGCTGGCCCAACAGCGCACGGTGGGCGAACAAACAACATATCTAGTAAAACTATTTACCACCAGTCCACAAAAATATCAGGTTTTAAAACGAAGCGGCGGCGACACGCTTATTAAGGAACATGCCCTGACGAGCGGCGTCAGCTGGCAGAACACCGGCGGCTTCACTAACGACGAAATTGTTTTCACTACTACGGGCGCGGTGGTGCAGTCCGGCACCGTCATCCTGCAAAACACCGCCAGCCAAACCATTAGCGTAGAAGTAAAACCCTCAGGCTATGTCCGCGTCCAGTAAAACACCAAACCAAACAGGCTTTAGCCTGATTGAGGCTTTAGTGGCCACTGCCATATTGGCACTTGGCCTTTTGGCCGTGTTAGGCGCTTTTCCGCTTGCCATGCGAGTTAATAAGGAGGCGGAGCGGGCCAGCCTGGCGTCGGTTTATGCTCGCACCAAATTAGAACAGCTGTTGACCACTTCATATGATGACGTAGCTACCGGCACCATAGAGCCTAGAGTGCGCTTATCAGCTGACCCAGCTAGCGTGGCTTACACGCTGGAACGGCAAACTGTGGTTACTCTGGTGGACGCCGATCTAAACGTTTCCGTGCCTGATGTCGGGCTGAAAAAAATCGCGGTCACGGTCTTTTGGCCTGGCCGGCAAGGTGGCGGCAGTAAGTCACTGACGCTTACCAGTATTTTAGCCCAACATTGAGTATGCCCGGTAACAAAACTTCTGAAAGCTTCGCTTTCACCCCGATGGCCATCGGGGTAGCTGCAAAGCAGCTAAGCTCGTCCCGTACCAGAGCAGAGCACGGTACGGGACTTCGCCCTCTCGCCCTACCTATGACCCACGGCCGCACTGCTACTCTAGCTAAGTTGATTCATCAGCTTTTGGTGCGGGGCTCGCCCAACTGGCACGCTACCTAAACCATTTGTCTATGACCTTAATGTTTAACTACGTCACCAATCTACTCTCATCTAGCTCACTTGATTGTGCCAGGTGAAGTTATTGTTACTGGGTATGCGCGGCTTTTCTTTGGTGGAAATCACGGTGGGTGTATTTATTACCCTGCTGTTGCTATTGTCCACTTATTCCATCTTCATTCTTTCCCAACAGGCCAAAAAGCGTTTTGAGAACCGCGCTGAAGTCGTACAAAATGAACGCTCCATTCTAGACCGTATGGCCCGCGAACTCCGGCAGGCCAATAACATCGTCACTACCCTACCGTCTAGTGAAATCTTATTTGAAGATGGGCACAGTAACCTGGAGGGTGGTTCTATCCAATACTTGCGTTATCACCTTAGCGGTACCGACCTATATCGCGAGGTTCGCTATTACTACTTTGCCCCTGATACTGAAACCCATGTTTACCACAGTGATACTGGTGGGGAGGGTCACTCTCCCAGCGTCCAGGTCATAGAGGACCACCTGGTTGGAGAATTCGTAAGCTCGCTTAGCTTCTCAGGAAGTGGTACCATAACTATAAGCGTTACCTTCTTAAGGAACGGCCAAACACTAACCCTTACCAGCGATGTCGCATCCCGTAACGCCAATTAAATCAACTTCTGGATTTGTCCTAGTGGCGGTGACTAGTGTCATCGCGGCCCTGCTTTTTCTAGCTGGTTATTTCCTGGAACAATCAGCCAGCGAAACTCGCATTGCCAAAAGCGAGAATTCAGCCACCAAAAGCTACTACTTATCCGAGGCAGGCGCCAATGAAGCTATCTATAAACTGAAGAACGACGCCAATTGGAAAGCAAAATTTATCAACGGCACTCTTAGCAACGAGACGGCAACGCGTAGCAATGTTTTTGACAATAACGGTAGTTACACGATTTCTACCGCCAGCGTTGATCATGGCATCGCTAACATTACCGTCACCGCCACTTACAATAGCGGCGGCCAGCAGGCTAAACGCGTTATCAAAACCCAAGTCGCGCGGGCCACTAACTCGGCCTCGGTTTGGCCACAAAGCATATATGCTGGCGGTAAGGGCAAAGAAAGTAACGGGAATATCGAATTGGAACACGACATCACTATTAATGGCGGGGTACTGCACGCCAATCAAAACTTTAAAGTGAAAAAGAAAAACACTACGATAACGGTGAACGATGCAACTATCACCGCCTCGAACGATGTCATAATCGACCACGACGCTAATTTAGTACTCAACAACAGCACCACCAGTGAGGGCGCAGCTTCAATTGATGCTCCACAAATAGACTTTGATTCAAGTTCACCCAATTCTCTCAAAAACAGGGCCACGACCGTCTACACGCCCAAACAGTTTACTGACTTACCAAAAGGAACAACCTTAGCCGGCATCATTTACGTCACGGGTGACGTTAAAAAAGACGATATAGACGTTACCGTCAATGGTATTCTAGCCATTGGTGGAACTTTACAGATGAAAAAACATAAGGACTATAACATCACTATCAACGCCAACTACCTTACTGGGTCGGGGTTGTTGGCTAAAGAGGACATTAAATTTGATGAAAATGAAGATAGTGCCGTGGTGATTAATGGACTGCTTTATGCCAGTCGTGAACTGCAAATCAAATCAACTAAACACGACGCCAACATAACTGTGAATGGCGGAATAGTCGGCTGGCACGTAAGACTTAGTGGCGGTGACGAGCATAGCGATGATGGTAGTTTTAATATAACCTACAATCCCGACCTGATAGCGCCAGTGATAGATCCTCTGTACAATTCCGAGGCGCCTATTATTGAAGTTAATCACTGGGAAGAACAATACTAAGAGAGAAACCCAAATGTCAAAACTCAAATATCAAATTAAGTCCCAATTTCCAAATCCCAATTTCCCAATTGGTTATCGGCGCTTGGGGTTTGGTGATTGTTTAGGCATTAGGCATTAGGATTTGGGATTTCGCACCTATGCTCCTTCAACCTCGCCAGGAACACTTTGGCTTAGACATCAGCGACCGCTCACTGAAAGCGGTACAATTTAAACCTACCCTGGCGGGCAAGCTTGAGTTGGTGGCCCTGAGCGCCAAGGAACTCGAGGCTGGCGTAATCAACGAGGGTGAAATCAAACAAGCGGAACCGCTGGTGCGGGCCATCACCGAACTGATTACCAAACCAACCTTGGGGAAATTTACCACCTCCTACGCAGTAGTCTCCCTGCCGGAAAGTAAAAGCTTTATCAAGGTTATAGATATTCCGCCCATGTCAGAAGAAGAGATACCGCAGGCTGTAAAGTGGGAAGCAGAACATCATATACCTATTCCCATAGATGAAACTTACTGGGACTGGCAACAAGTAGCTCAAGCGACCGCGGCTAATGCCCGCTTACCTATACTCCTAGGCGTAGTGCCCCGCGCCATCGTTGACTCATACAACGCCGTTCTATCTCAGGCCCGCCTGGTCCCTATTGCTATGGAAATAGAAGCCGTGGCTATCGGCCGCAGCTTACTGCCGCCTAACCCCAACCCGGAGGAGGCAATCATGATTATTGATATCGGCGCCACTCAGACAAGTTTGGTGGTAGCCGATCACGGCACTATCCAATTCACTGTCTCCTTGCCCATTTCTGGCCGCAAAATTACTGAAACCATTGCCACTACCCTTAATCTCAACGAGGGGCAAGCGGAAAAAGCCAAAATAGTCTGCGGGCTTGATCCTAAAAAGTGCCATGGCGCGATGGGGCAAATTCTATACCAAGTAATGGACGAATTGATTCGCCGCATAGGCGAGGCCATGGTCTTTTACCGCGAACATTTCCCCAACGGGCATAAACTTAACCAAATAATTCTGTGTGGCGGCGGGGCCAACTTTAAATTCATCGACCAGCACCTGGCTGATAAACTCAGCCTGACCGTTAGGCGAGGTAATCCGTGGTACAATGTCGAACCTAGCCCGGCACCGCTCAAACCCAACGAGTTGATTTCTTACACCACCGCTATCGGCCTGGCCTTAAGGAATGTTAGTTTAAATAACAACCATGATTAGCTTGAACCTCATATCCCCCAGCCAAAAAGAATACCTGAGGTATGAGTACCTTTATCTTCACGTACGCACGGTGACGGTGCTGCTCTTGACTTTCACGGTTATAGTGTCGGCACTTTTCTTGGCCGCTCGACTGTTGCTCCAAGATAACTTCGCCAGCATACTTACCACTACCACTCTGGTCAACGACAAAAACAGAAACGCCGACCGCGAAATCAAGGATCTAAACAAAAATCTTAAAGAAGTAAAAAGTGTTCAAGCTGATTTTATCAAGTGGTCAACCATGCTGACCAATCTCCATCGCGCTATACCGGAGAATATAGAAGTAACTTATCTAAACCTGGAAAAAAAGACCAAAATTTTCAACCTAAACGGGCGCGCGTTGCACCGCGATGATTTTCTTAAACTCAAGGCCAGCTTGTCAGAGTTGCCGTATTTAGAAGAGCTGTCCTCACCGCTGACCAACCTACTCAAGCGGGATGACGTTGATTTTCAGTTCACCGCTAAAATCAAATCGTCGGCCATCAATTTTTGACGGTTATGAAATTATCCCTACCCCGCACACCTCGCCAAAAAATAATTTTCTCCACCAGCTTAACTTTGGTTCTGACTGGCGCGCTTCTGGCCTTTGTTACCCTGCCCAGTATCAGGGAAATTAAGTCCCTCAATGAACAAATATATGCCCAACGATCGGAACTGGAAAAGCTTTACCAGAAAGGCCAACTTTTAAAACAAACCCTTAAAGAATATGAGGAAATTAAACCAACCACCGCGGCCCTGGAACGCATCTACATCAAGAGAGGCGAGGAATTAAACTTTATCACCACGCTGGAAGCCATAGCCAACACTAACCATCTCAACCAAGAAATCAAGCTTGGCACGCAAGATCCAAAAAAACTAACCAACCAATTACCCATACAGCTGGAAATTAACGGCAGCCTGCCCCAATTCATCCACTATCTGGCCAGTCTGGAGGCCTTAGACTATTACCTAAATATTGACACTCTTCGACTGAATAGCGCCAGCCGCAACAGAGCTAGGCCAAACGACCAAGGAAACCCAGAAACTAACTTAACGGCCTTACTCTTAGCCGCAGCTTACTTTAGGCCATGAAATTAACTACCTTCAAACTCGAAACTCTTAAACCATCCCGCTGGCTTAAATTTTTGCCGCTAGGTACCGGCCTATTACTTTTAGCTTTGCTGGTGGCTTCTTTCATTTTCCTTTACCGTTACTTTTACCAAACCATTGCTCAGGTAAAAATAGTAGTTATTCTGCGCGGCCAAGTGGCCTTAGCTCAGGTTGACATGTCGCTTTACCGTCAAGTATTCAACGCTTGGGAAGCTAAGAAAAAATTCGACCCCCAAAGCACCGAAGGCTTACGCGACCCCTTTAACCCCTTACCAGAAATAAAAACTGAAGCCGAGGCTGAACAGCCCACACTGGAGGAGGCAAATTCGCCACCAGCTTCGGCCACGCCGTAGACTGTTAAAACACCCCCGATGACTATCGGGGGGTATTCCCTGCCTGCCGGCAGGCAGGTGGTGGAGGGTGATAAAGTTCTTCCTGGCCTACACCGCTACCACTTCTCTAACTTGGGGCAGGGCCTTCTTCAGCGCCTCTTCCAAGCCGAATTTCAAAGTAATCTGAGATAAGGCGCAATGCTCACAAGCTCCTTCCAAAGACACCTTTACCTGACCGGTCTCCTCATCCCAGGAAGCCAAAATGATAGAGCCGCCGTGACCGGCGACGTATGGCTCTAGGTCAGCGATTACCTTTTTAATTTTGTTTTCTACTTGCTCCCTTGACATAGATTTTAGTATAGCAAAGTTTGGCTAAAATAAAAAAGCGCGGTTGGTTCAGTATGTTGCACCGCGCTTTAGCCTCAGCGTTGTATAGAGGCTGGTCGTATCAGTCACAAAACCTGATGAGATAAGTGAACCAGGGCTTACGGAACCTGTGCCTGCTCCTTCGAGGATTCCACTCCTCAATCTCCGGTAGAACCCTAGGGTTTCCCCGCGGGTTCCTTTGTTTTGTGACTGTGTCTTGTTGTGCCAGGGAGCACTGGCACTGCTTGATGAATCCCTGAGCAGGGCTTCGGCGGTATCGCGGCAGCCGACACTTCTACTGCGTGGGGCTATGGTCGCTTGCCACCGCTGACGCCTGCCAGGGTGCGGCTGGCTCCCTTGTCCGGAGCCTCGCTTGATGCCCCAGGGTGAT
>JACRFN010000042.1 GCA_016217875.1 Candidatus Kerfeldbacteria bacterium | reverse complement strand
GTGCCACCGGCGGAACGACTGCCGGCAGCCGAGCCTGAAACCAAGGAACAGATAGGGCCGTCTTCTCTGGAGCGTGGTCTTGAGATTAAACCAGAGGGTGTGGCGCGGCCGGAAGAAGCGGCGGCTCAGGCCGCAGCAGTCCCGGCGGTGCCGCCACGCGTTATTCCCAAGCTACAGCAGGAAGTTGAACAAGTTTTGGAAGATAATTTGGCAGATTTATTCCGCGAGCTGACGCCGGCGCAGCAGATTAAATTTAAAGCCAAAGGCGAAGCGGCGGCGGCCCAGATTACTAGGTTATTACAGCAGGTAAAATTTAAGGTTAGTCAAATATTGCGTTTGATTAGGGAGTGGCTGGCGAGCATTCCCGGCATTAATCGTTATTTTGTAGAGCAAGAGGCCAAGATTAAAGCCGACAGGATCATTAAGCTGCATTAATATTTATTTCCACTGCCGTGCTGCCGCTGTTACAACTTGTGCCCCTGACCAACGTGCAAGATTTGTCCGGCGCCGTGGCCCGAGAGCTACCTGAAGATTCAACTTCAGTTTGGTTAATGGTGGCCGTAATTGTGGGAGCCGTAGTGGCACTCGGGGCGGCGCGCTGGTTGTGGCGCCGTTTAACGGCGTTGCAAGCCAGCCTAGGCATGACTATTTTATTGGTGATGGTGCCGCGGGGAGCAGTTTCGCCGACCAGTGACAAGCAGCCGGAGCAAAGGAAACCGGAAAAAATTAAAGAGGACATAGGCGTGGCCGAAGTATTGTGGTCGGTGGTGGGCGGCTTGAGAGCGCCCCGTCGTTTGTACAAAATATTAGCCTGGTTCAGAGGTCGTCAGGATCATTTGTCTTTGGAGCTGGTAGCGCAGAACGGCGTGATCTCTTTTTATCTGGCCGTACCTCAAAAATTAAAAGATTTTGTGGAGCAACAAGTCCACGCTCATTATCCGAACGCGGTTTTGGAAGAAGTAACAGACTACAATATTTTTTCACCTCACGGCGTGACACTGGGAGCCAGTTTGCGTTTTACGCGCTCTTGGGGATTTCCTATAAAAACCTATAAGCAATTTGAAACAGATCCGTTGAACGCCATTACCAACGCTTTGGCTAAAGTGCCCATCGGTGATGCGGCCGCGGTTCAGCTGGTGGTGCGCTCGGCACCCAAGAGTTGGCGGCGGGCTGGGGTGAGGGTGGCTTCGGCTATGCAACAGGGCAAGTCTTTGCAAGATGCGTCGGGAGTTGGTTTAGCTTTACGCACCGTGCAGTCGTTGGGGAATTTTTTGCCCTCTACCTCTTCACCTAAATCTAAACATGAGTCAGCCAAACATGAGCCGCATAAACTTTCGCCACTGGAAGAGGAGATGGTCAAGGGGATAGAACAAAAAGCTTCCAAAGCTGGCCTGGAGGTGACCGTGCGTTTGGTCGCTTCAGCCGAAAGCCATGCCAAAGCCGAACTTTATTTGAATAATCTAGTCAATTCATTTTCGCAGTTTAACGTTTATCAGTACGGTAACAGTTTTAAATACCGACGGCCGTATAATTTGGGCTATTTTTTAAGAAATTTTGTCCACCGGACGTTTGTTGAGCGCAAGCGTTTAATTTTAAATTCGGAAGAGTTGGCTTCGCTTTACCATTTTCCGTTGCCGACCACCGAAACGCCCAACGTCCGCTGGTTGACAGCTCGACAAGCGCCACCACCTCTTAATATTTTAGCTGAGGGTATAGTCATTGGTGAGAGTGATTATCGTGGCGACAAGAAGGTTGTCCGCTTTGGTCGCGAGGACAGAGCGCGGCATTGTTATGTGGTGGGTAAATCCGGCACCGGTAAATCGGTCTTGATGGAGAATATGGTGGTGCAGGATATTATTAACGGCGACGGTATTTGTATTATTGATCCCCATGGTGACGTGGCCGAAGCCGTCTTGGCGCGCGTACCAGCGAGCCGCGCTGAGGATATCATTTATTTCAATCCAGCTGATACAGATAGGCCGCAAGGCTTGAACTTGTTGGAGTATGATCCGCGCTATCCGGAACAAAAAACTTTCGTCATCAACGAAATGATTAAAATAATGGACAAACTATATGACCTTAAGCAAACTGGGGGCCCAATGTTTGAGCAGTACATGCGTAATGCTATGTTGCTTATTATGGACGATCCGGAATCTGGCGCTACTCTGATGGAAATTTCTAAAGTCTTGTCCGATCCCGATTACCGCCGCTACAAGTTAAGCAAGACGCAAAATCCAGTGGTGCATGACTTTTGGGTAAAAGAGGCGCAAAAGGCCGGCGGCGAAGCCTCTCTCGCCAACATGGTGCCTTATATTACTTCCAAACTGAATCAATTCGTGGCTAACGATATTATGCGGCCCATCATCGGACAGCAAAAGAGTGCTTTTAACTTTCGTCAGGTGATGGACGAGAAAAAAATATTGATTGTTAATTTGAGCAAGGGGCGCTTGGGCGATTTGAATGCCTATCTGATAGGTTTGGTGATGGTGGGCAAAATCCTGATGGCCGCCTTGTCACGCACCGATGTCCAGCCACAGGCTCGCCACGATTTCTATCTTTACATTGACGAGTTCCAAAACTTTATTACTGATTCTATTGCCACTATTTTGTCAGAGGCCCGTAAATATCGTTTGAATTTGACCGTGGCCCACCAGTATATCAGTCAATTAGTGAATGGCCAGGATACCAAAATTCGTGATGCCGTTTTCGGTAACGTCGGCACCACGGTGGCTTTTCGTGTAGGCGTGGAAGACGCCGAATTCTTAGCCAAAGAATTTGCGCCGGTCTTTAACGCTTATGACCTGATTAATATTGAGCTTAGACAGGCTTACGTTAAACTGCTTATTAATAACACCCCTTCGCGGCCGTTTAATATCCATACTTTGGCACCAACCCCAGGTAACCTTGATCTGGCCAGGCGTTACCGCGAGTTGTCCAGCTTAAAATACGGCCGGCCGCGGGCTGGGGTAGAAGCCGATATAATAGAACGCACTAAACTCATGTCTCCACCGCCGGCTCCGGCCGTTGAGCCCGCCTTAGTGAACGAAGGTCCGGTCCGTCCTAGCGCCGCGCCAGCAACTCCACCCCCCCAAAACCCAAGCGTGGCTGGTGGCATAACTATTTAACTTTGGTAATAGAGTGGGCTGTTTATGGCGGTAGTTTACTTATTGGTACTACTGCTTTTTTGTTTGGCTTTATTATTAGTGGTAGGCACTTTAGCCTATGGGGCAATCTCAGCCGCTCCCTGGGTCCCTTTGCCGGCTAAAGATGTGGCTCGCCTGCTGGCTTTGGCCAGGCTTAAACCGGGTGAGCTTGTTTATGATTTGGGTTGCGGCGACGGTAGAATAATAGTCGCCGCCGCCCGCGACTTTGGAGTACGAGCGGTTGGTTTTGAAGTAGCCTTCTTACCATACTGCTTAGCTCGATTAAGGGTTTTCTTGTCGGGCACCGCTGGCTTGGCTGAAGTACGCTACCAGAATTTTTGGAGGGTGAAATTCACGCCAGCTGATGCGGTTTTTTGTTTTCTAACCCCAGCCGCTATGGTTAAATTAGAAAATAAGGTAGCATCTGAGCTTCGTCCGGGGGCTCGTTTTGTTTCTTGTGTTTTTAAGCTGCCCCGGCGTCAGGCCGGGCAAGTGAGCAAGCCGTCGGCTAAAGATTTACCAATTTATCTGTACACTTAAATTGTTCAGGTATTTTTGAGTTGTGGATAGACTGTTTGACCCGAATGTTGAAGCTGGCGTATAATAGAAAATACAATATAAACCAGCAGATAAAGCCATAAAGCCAAAACCAAAAGGCTTTACGACACAAAAGGAGAAATAAACTTATGGCAGACAAACTACTTCTCGTGCGCAATTTGGTTGAGTCGGCGCGCAATAATTTAGAAACCGCTAATCAATTGCTCCAGGCTTTGGGCGTGCCCGAGGCCCATGTGCCCGGCGTTAAGCCGCAGTCTGCCGCTGGCGTTCAGCGTACCGAACAAGGGGCGGTGATAATTGAAGGGGTATTTGACGGTCAGAATATGGTTGGTCCTGACGGCAAGCTTTATAGCGTGCCGGCCAATTATGCTTCTAAGTCAAAATTAGTTGAAGGAGATTTGTTGAAACTTACCATCAGTCCGGATGGTTCTTTTATTTATAAACAAATTGGGCCAGTCGAACGAGAGCGGGTAGTAGGCGTGCTGGCGCGTGACGAACAGACTGATGATTTCCGCGTTTTAGCCAAAAGCCGATTTTATAAAGTACTGTTGGCCAGCGTCACTTACTTTAAGGCGCAAGTCGGTGATGAAGTGGTGGTGCTGGTACCCAAGGGTACGCCCTCCACCTGGGCGGCCGTGGAAAATATTATTAAGAAAGGTGCTAACGCCGCCGAGGCGGGGCCGGTAGTTGATTTGCCTGAACACAAGTCGTCTGGTACTGGTGCCGCCGAGCCTGCTGCCACTGTATCCCGGCCACGAGGTCGTCCGCGTAAAACGCCCGCCCCAGTATCCCAAGGCGCGGCCGTTGCCGGTAGCCCTAAGTCTGCTGCCGAAGCTAAACTTAGCCCAGAACAAGCACCACCAGCGCCACTTGAAGTGTAATCAGGCGAGTTAATTAACCTAAGGCTCCGAGTCTTACGGCGCGGGGTTGCTTTTGTGTTGGTCCGCCGCTACAATGGGTTATGCCTGGTAATACAACTTCGCTAGAGCTAATTTCAACCACCGGGTCTAATAACTTTATGTATTGTAATGAGTTATTTAATTCCTTCTGCTCGTTCAACCTGCCGGTGCTCGCGGTGGTTAAGCGAAGTTGATATACCGGGTATGCTATGACTCAAACTCTGTACCGCAAGTATCGTCCCCAGGCTTTCGGCGAGGTAGTCGGCCAGGACCATATTAAGGTCACTTTAGAGAATGAAATCAAGCTCGGGCGCCTCACCCACGCCTATTTATTTTGTGGTATGCGCGGCGTCGGCAAGACGACTATGGCCAGGCTCTTGGCCAAGGCTGTTAATTGCGAAAGTCGTAAGCCAGGTGAGGCTGAACCATGCAATAAGTGCGTCACATGTCAGGCTATTAACGAGGGGCGTTCATTTGATTTGATAGAAATTGACGCCGCTTCTAATCGTCGTATCGACGACATTCGTGAGTTGCGCGATAATATTCCCCACGGCCCGGCTCGCTCTCACTATAAGGTAGTTATTATCGATGAGGTGCATATGCTGACGGCCGAGGCTTTTAACGCTCTACTCAAAACATTGGAGGAGCCGCCGGCGCATGTTATTTTTGTTTTGGCTACCACCGAGGTACACAAGCTGCCCGAGACCATAGTTTCTCGCTGTCAGCGTTTTGATTTCCGCCGGCTGACGCCAGCTGATCTGGTGCGCCGCTTGATCACACTCAGCCAGGCTGAGGGCGTTAAGGTGGAGCAGAGCGTGTTGGAAGAAATAGCGCGCTTGGCCGGCGGTTCGTCCCGCGACGCGGAAAGTTATTTGGGTAAGCTGTTAAGTTTGGGAGAAAAGAAAATTACCACCGCCCAGGCCCATTTAGTTCTGCCGCACTCTGACGTTAAAGTGGCCTTGTCGTTTGTGCGTCATTTGATTTTACGCCAAGCCGGTGAGGCCGTAGCCTTGCTGAATAATTTTTTGGACGAAGGCGGTGAACTTGGCTACTTTTACAAACAGGTTCTGGAGTTGATGCGTCAGCTGTTGCTGATCAAGTTGGGTGGACAGTTGGGCAGCCAAGATAAGGCCAAGGAAGGAGATGAAGTCTTTGCCAGTCTGACAGAATTGTCAGGGGAGCTTACCCAGGGCAGACTGCAAAGTATGCTGGAAACATGGCTGGCCCTGGAGAAAACCTGGCAACAGAGTGAGGTTTATCAGTTACCGCTGGAGCTTGGGGCCGTGGCTATCTGTCAGGAGGGATTTGCTGTGGTCCCCGGGTCTACTGGTTCAAATAATGATCAGGCCGTAGGCCGCACATCTCAAGCCAAAGAGTCCCACAGCCGCCTGTCAGTCGCGGCTTCAAGAGCTAGCCCGACACCACTAGTTAATTTAGCGTCAAGCCAAGTCAGCTTGGAGGAAATAGCTAAGCGCTGGCCGGAAGTAGTAGCTAAGCTGCGTGATTTCAATCATTCATTGTCGTTTATTCTTTCCATTGCCAAGCCAACTAAACTGGAAGGCAATACTTTGACTATCGGTTTTCAGTACAAGCTTCATCAGGAACGCGTGCAAGATCCCAAAGTTCGTCAGGTAGTGGAGCAGGCCCTGGCACAGATCTTGTCTGTAGAAATGTCTATCCATGGGGTGTTGGAAGAGGGGAGTGATCATAATCGCGGGGATTTTTTATCCAGCGTTCTGTCTACTTTCAGTGGTCGGTTACTAGAGTAACCTGAGGCTTGATAGTCGCTGGGAGTTCAGCTATAATGGTCCAGTCTACCGCTGGTTCTTGCACCTTAATTTATCACCCTCCGCCACCTGCCTGCTCACGGTCCTGCTGCGGCGGAGCCTCGCCTATGGCGGGGGTGATGAATCAAAAAATCTAGGATACCCTGTGGCCTTGCCACAGGGGGGATTCATTTAAGGAGCTTTAAGGGCACTTTTACCCAGAGCTGGGAGATCGTCTAATGGTAGGACGCCGCGCTCTGGACGCGGTAATCATGGTTCGAATCCATGTCTCCCAGCTTTGTATAAAAGTGAACTATAAATTTGGCAAGGTGAAGTAGGACGTCCCGCTGAGCGGGATAATCTTGGTTCAAGTCCAAGCCCCCGAGCTTTGTGCGGGAGACGTGGTAATCATGCCTGCCCTGTAGCAAGCTGAAGGCTTTGCTCTGGGGCCCGCCCGAGCGATTTTTTTCAAATTATAAAGCAGCGATTGAATAAAGAAAAGCAATCGTAGGTTAGAACTTATTAGTTTGGGTTAAGATGAGTAGGCTATGAAAACACAAAGCCGACGATCTGGGTTTACCTTGGTTGAAGTATTAGTAGCTGTAACTATTATCGGTGTTTTGAGCACCATTGTTTTTGTAGCCGTGGCACGGGCCAGAGTTAGGTCCCGCGACGCCAAACGAAAAGCCGAGCTGGCGCAAATTGGCCGGTTTTTGGCCGGCTCGTGTTATCAACCAAATTCAGGTAGCGGAGATTATGACTTAGCCGACCTGTTTGACGAGCTTAAGGTGCGTTACCCACAAATAACAAATTTTATTTCTCAGGCGCCCCAAGACCCCAAAACAGGCAGTAATGAGCAGACCAATTATCATTATCTAGTATCCAGTGAGGATCAGAAGTGCGCGCTTTACGCTAATTTGGAGAATGCGGCCGAGCCTGTGATCTTGTCGCAGCTGGCGACTCCTACTGCTGGCGGCGGTACTGGCGTATTACAGGCTGGCGCCGTGGGTTGGAATGGAACCAATTTGTATTTTCAATTTTCCAATTAGTGTTTTAGATTAATGGTTTATAGATTTAACCCTGGCTCTAATTCGTGCGAATAGGCGAATAGTTTATATGGCAAATGATTACGTTATCAGTTTAGATATCGGCGGTACCTATATACGAGGCGAGCTTAGGCGCGGTCAGCGCGTGGTTAAACAAGTATCAGAACGTATGCCCAAGCGCTTAACCAAGTTTGAAGTCTTGTTTGGGTCTCTTATAAAAAAATTACAACCCATCCGCGGCCGGGTGCGGCAGGTTGATATTGGCGTAGCTGGCGTGGTAAGCGGTACGCGGATGTTGCACTGCCGTAATATTCCTAGCCTTAAGAATTATAATTTCCGTCGTGTGGTACCAAAGATGTATAAACTCACGGTTGATAACGACGCCCGCATGTTTTTGCGCCGCCAACTGGCCCAAGGTGTGGCTCGCGGCGCCAAGCAAATTTTAGGTTTTACTATTGGCACTGGCATTGGCCGCGCTTATGCCGAGAATGGCCAGGTTAAATCAATCAAGGCTTTTGAGCACCAAGAGCCCTGGGAAAGGCAATACCAGCGCGTGCGTTTTCGTAGTTCCGAGTTCTTGGCAAATTTTTTAGCGCATAAACTTGAGCCGATTATTAAAAAATACCAGCCAGATCTAATTGTGTTTGGTGGGGGAGTAGTGAGGAAGAAGCATGATTTTTTTGAACAACTTCATGGAAGATTTGAGTGCCCGATATTAGTCTCTAACTCGCACGACTAAGAGACTAGTGCTATACTACGTTTATGCGTGAGTTGACCAAGTGTCTCAAGGCGGTGGCTAACGAGCGGCGACTCAAGATTATCCAGAATCTTGAGCGGTATGAGCCATTGACCGTTAGCGATATCGCGGCCCGTATCGGCCTCTCACTCAAGAGCACATCAAAGCACGTGCAAAAGCTGGTGGATTGCGACCTGGTTGAGCGTACTCAAAAGTCGCTAGAGGTGTGGTGCCGTTTGAATCATAAACACTATATTCTCCGCTCGTTGCTTTCTCACCTTCATTAACCGCTTATTGATAGTCTCCTAGTCGCACGACTAAGAGACTAAGGAATTAAAGATGGCGTGCTGGAGACATGGGGTTGTAAGTTGAATTGATTTTTGCTACCCTAAGTGCATGCTCTAATCCAAATTTTTCCCAAAACGTCCCGCAATGTGTCGTCCGACGAAGTATTAGTGAACGTCGGGTTATTATAAAAGTTATTTAGAAATGCCCGAACAAGAAATATCATCTCACCAAGAATCAACAAATGTAGAACACCAGGTTGATGATCCGGCTGTATTAAGAGCGGAATTTGAGCAAAATATAGCTAGCATCCGCCGTATGGCAACGGTGTTATATGAGGAGGCCGAGAGGACGCAGAGATTGCCAGTTGACCTAATTTTTGAACAGGAAAGTAGTGCCGAAGACAGCTCTTTTGTATATGGAAATCAGCGTTATCAAAGTCTTGTCCGGGCAGTGCGAGAGCTTAAGTTTTCTAATAAAGAAGAATTTATTAATGGTGTACTCGAATCGTTCACACCCCTTCTTTATGATGCGGTTTATAATTCTGAGGTGCGTAAGCGTATAGATGAGGTTGAAAGTCGGCATAAATTAGAAGTGGTAGAGCTTGGTAAACTTGAAGCTAGTATTCATCCATCTAATTGGGAGTTTGTGCTTAGTGATAGTACAAAGATTACAATTCACGATAATGTTCTTGATATTAGTTGGCCAGAGGAATCTGTTGGGCCGAGAGGATTAGAAGATGTGAGAACTGCTTTTCGTAAAGTAGTAGATATATTAAAACAAAGAGATGATATTAAAGCTGTTATAGGCGTTTCTTGGATGATGTCACACCCAATTACTGAACGTTTGGGGTTTGAGAAATTTCCAGACATTGAAGTAGGCGCCCAATCAAGGGCATCAGTCGTGTCTATTGCTAGAGTAGCGCGTGAAAACAAAAATTATGAGAGGGATGTTAGTGGCCAGGATGTGATGTTGGGTGCTATGTCGCGGCAACAATTTATTAACAAATATGGAGAAAGTGTTTAGTCTAATATTTAAGAGATTAGTATAATTTTGTGCTTTAAACTTTCTTTTGTTACAGTAACTTCATGCTCCAATCCAAACTTTTCACCAAAACCTCCCGTAACGTCTCGGCTGATGAGGTATCGGTCAATGCCAGATTTTTGACCCAGGCCGGATTCATTGATAAGCAAATGGCCGGGGCGTATTCGTTTTTGCCCTTAGGTCTTCGCGTGCACCGCAAGATTGAGCAGATTATCCGCCAGGAAATGGATGCCATCGGCGGCGAGGAATTGCTCATGACCTCCCTGCAGCCCAAAGAGCTGTGGGAGGTAACCAAGCGTTGGGATACGCCTGAGCAAATAATGTACAAGTTTGAGCAGGCGGGTTCAAGTGACGTAGGCCTGGCCTGGACGCACGAGGAGCCCATTACGCGCATAGCCAAGCGCTTCATTAGCTCTTACCGTGATCTGCCGCGTTATGTTTACCAGTTGCAGACCAAATTCCGGCATGAACCCAGGGCCAAAAGCGGCATTATTCGTCTGCGCGAATTTGTGATGAAGGATTTATATAGTTTCCATGCCACCGAGGCTGATTTGGATTTATATTACGAGCAGGCAAAACAGGCCTATTTGAACGTGTTTTCACGTTGCGGGCTTGAGACCATGGTAGTGGAGGCCTCAGGGGGAGCTTTTACCAAGAAGTATTCGCATGAGTTTCAGGTGCTGACCGAGGCGGGCGAAGACCGCGTCATTTACTGTTCTAGTTGTAAATATGCGCAAAATCATGAAGTAGCCAAAGGTAAAGTGGGAGAGCAATGTTCGGCCTGCGGCCAAGACAAGTTTAAGGAAGGTAAGTGCGTAGAGGTAGGTAATATCTTCAAGTTAGGCACAAAATTTTCCGAAGATTTCAAGCTTTACTACACAGCTGAGGATGGCTCTCCCAAACCGGTTGTCATGGCATCCTACGGCATCGGCCCGGGTCGCGTGATGGGCACGATTGTGGAAGTCCATCATGACGAGGCTGGTATCAGGTGGCCTGAGGCGGTGGCACCTTATCGTTTGCATCTTATCGCCTTGGGTAAGGAAGCTGAAGTCTTGGAGCGCGCTCAAGCCCTTTACCAAGAATTAACTAGCCGCGGTGCTGAGGTATTGTATGACGATCGCGATGAATCAGCCGGCATTAAATTCAAAGACGCTGATTTGATTGGTTTGCCCTGGCGGGCGGTGGTCAGCGCCAAAACAGGGGATAAGGTGGAGTTAAAGTCTAGGATAGCGGCCAAGGCCGAACTAGTTGGGACTCATAAATTACTGAACACGTTTAGTGTTCGCTAATAGGTCTGGACAGCGTACCTTCAGTCGGCTAAACTGAGGGCGTATGTTCAATTTCATCTTTGACCGTTTCAGTCGCGACATTGGTATAGATTTGGGCACGGCTAACACCCTGGTTTATGTCAAAGATAAGGGTATTATTGTAAATCAGCCTTCGGTGGTGGCTGTCAATACGCGCAACGATCAGATTATAGCCGTAGGGGAAGATGCCAAAAAAATGATCGGCAAGACACCACCGCACATTATCGCTACTAAGCCTTTGGTGGACGGAGTTATTTCTGACTTTGAAGTGGCGGAGAAGATGCTCAAGTATTTTATTGACAAAGTACATCGTGACAGCTATGCCCTGGCACCCCGGCCGCGGGTGGTGATTGGTATTCCTCTGGAGGTCACCGAAGTGGAGCGTAAAGCAGTCGAAGATGCGGCTTTGTCAGCCGGCGCCCGCGAAGTTTTGTTGCTGGAGGAGCCGATGGCGGCGGCTTTGGGCGCTAGGTTGCCGGTGCGTGATCCCTCAGGCCAGTTGATTGTTGATATTGGCGGTGGTACCACCGAAATCGCGGTTATTTCCTTGGGTGGGGTGGTGGTGGCCCGCTCCTTGCGTACGGCTGGCGATGAGTTGACTGAGAATATTATTCAGTACGCCCGCGACCAGTTCGGCCTTTTGTTGGGGGAGCACTCGGCTGAGGAAATTAAATTGAAAATCGGCTCGGCTTTGCCACTAGACAAGCCCTTGGAGATGCGTATGCGCGGACGTGACGTTATGACAGGCCTACCCCGTGAGGTGGTGGTTAACGACAGCCAGGTACGCGAGGCCATGCAAAAAGTTATTAAGTTGATAGTGGAGAACGTTAAAAACACCATTGAGAATACGCCGCCTGAGCTAGTGGCTGATATTTACGAACGCGGCATTACCATGACCGGCGGCGGCGCTCTGTTGCGTGGCTTGGACAAGTTGCTCTCCCAGGAATTGGTCGTGCCGGTGCAAGTGGTGGATGATCCTTTAACCGCGGTGGTACGAGGCACGGGCGTGGTGTTGGAGGATTTGGAGAATGTACGAGATCTGCTTTTACCGTCAACTCGTTCCTAGTATTTACTTCCATCCCTAAGTTATGCTGCGTCACGTCGTCAGACGTCGCGTTGTTTTAACTCTAGTGCTGTTGGCACTGGTAGCCGGCTTGGCTCTGACTGGTCTCTGGCGCCGTCTTCAGGGTTTGATTCAGCCGCTGACGGTGCCGACCGCCCGCGCCGTTAACGGCCTATCACTTAATTTGGGTTCGTTATTCAGTGGTCCGCAGTTGCAGCGGGAAAATAACGAATTGCGCCAGCGCCTGGCCCAGCTTAAGGCTTATGAATCAGAGCGCGATACGCTACGTTTGGAAAATGAACATCTCAGGAATTTGACCGGCCTGCCGCTACCGCCGCGGTTTCCTCCCTTGGGCGTGGAAGTAATCGGCCGACGGCAGGACGAAACAGGCACCAGCTATATTATTAATCGTGGCTCGCGTGACGGCTTAGTGCCTGGCTTGGCTTTAGTAGCCGGGGTGCAGTCAGCCGCTGGCCAAGAGAATCGTTCGACAGCTGTCCTGGTCGGCACGGTTAGGTCGGTTGGTCAGGACATCTCTACCTTTACCATTATGACATCCACCCAGAGTCAGGTTTTGGCTGAAGTAGCGAATGCCACACAAAGCCATGGTCTAGCCGTAGGCGAGTACAATTTAGCCGTTAGGCTTAAGTTCATACCACTGACCGACGGCCTGAGCCCTGGACAAGCTGTGGTCACGAGCAACTTGTCGCCGCTTATTCCGCCTGGATTGTTGTTGGGTTCAATTACGGCCGTGGAGCGCCAGCCTGGAGACTTTTTTCAGTCGGCTGTCGTAGCTCCGCCCTGGGCTTTAGATAGATTAAGATTTCTTTATGTCCTGCTCCAGCCTCGGGCTCCAACTTAACCTTATTTTAATCAATGCTTAATCTGTTGTTGGCCCTGGCCTATGGTTTCGGGCTTTGGCTGGTAAGACAATTTTTGGACCCGTGGGGTGGTGGTTATGCCGATCTAGTGATGATAGTACTGCCCTTGTGGTGGTGGCTGAGCGGGCGGCGTCTTCCGGCCGCGGTGTCTATTTTAGTAGCGAGTCTGTTGGTCGATACGGTAGCCAATCCCTGGTGGCCGCTTGTTTTTTTAACGTCACTGGCAGCCGGCTGGTCTTATGCGGAGTTTATTGAGCCGCATCTTTCCTTCAGTACAAGTTTGGGACAGTTATTAACGGTCGGGGTTTGGCTTTTATGGTGGCGTGTTTGGCGGGTGTGGTGGCTGGCTTTAGCCTGGCTCGGCGGCCGGGGTAGTTTTGATCCGCCTAGTCACATTTCGGTGCTGTCGCTGGCGGCTTGGTTCGCCTGGGGTTTTATTATTTGGTGGTCGCTTCAACTGGGTCGTAAATTGTTGGCGTCCGGCTCTCGGCGTCAACCTAAAATCCAGTAAGTTATGGTCAGATCGCGTGATCCATTCGTTATCAAAGAATACGGCGGCGATATTGCCGATCGCCATGTCGATGGTTTTTCTTGGCGGGCTTTTGAGGGCACCACGCTCGGTGAGCCGGGCTTGGGCAGCTTGCGTCGGGTAATCAGCTTACGCGTGCCTTTAGTGCTGGGGTTGGTTATGGGTTTGGCTTTGTTGGTGCTGGTCGGGCGGCTTGTTTATCTGCAAGGGGTGCAAGGCTGGTATTGGCGAGATGTAGCTGAAGGCAACCGCATCAGGATGGAAATACTCTCACCGCGGCGAGGCGAAATCACTGATCGTTATGGTCGTTTATTAGCTTCTAATATCGCCAGTTTCCGTCTGGTGGCCGTGCCAGCTGATTTACCGACCGATGAAACTGAGCGGCAAGACCTTTTATCCGGTCTGTTGTCTGAAGTGTCGACCGATCTGCTGGATCAGGACAATTTAACAAAAATCGGCGTGCGTTCATATCTACCATTGGTCATTGCTGAGCATTTACCGCGAGAATTGACTCTCCAATTAATGGTCGCCGTCAGTAACACTCGCGGTTTGCGCGTGGAGGAAGTGCCTGAACGCCAGTATTATGGCGGTGAAGCCGTGTCCCACATTCTAGGCTATGTGGGCAAGCTCTCGCCCCAGCGATATCGCCTCGCGCGCGGCCGTTACCAGTTGAACGACACTATTGGCAAAGCTGGCTTGGAACTGCAATATGAAGAGCAGTTGCGCGGCACACCAGGCCGGCGCGAGGTTGAGGTGGATGCCTCAGGCCACGAACGCAAAGTTTACAGCGCTCAGACTTCGTTACCCGGCGCCAATTTGACCCTGACCATCGACAGCGCCTTGCAGCAGATAGCTTATAAGTCGCTAGCCCAGACGGTTAAACATTCCACTGGCAATCGTTACGGCGGCAGCGTGGTGGTGCTAGAAGCGGGCAGTGCTGAGCTTTTGGCCCTGGTTAGTTATCCCGGCTTCGAGTCTAATTTATTTACCATAGCGCGCCAGCAGACCGGCCAGCTAAAAAATTTGTTAAATGACGAGCGTAAGCCCCTATTCAACCGGGCCGTGGCCGGTGAATATCCACCTGGTTCTACTATCAAGCCGTTTGTGGCGGCTGCTGCCTTAGAGGAAGGTTTGATTACCTCGCAGACGACGGTTTTAAGTACCGGCGGAGTCAGAGCCGGCAATCAATTTTTTGCCGATTGGAAAGCCGGCGGACACGGTCTAGTCAATGTTTACCGGGCCCTGGCCGAATCGGTTAACACGTTTTTTTACGTAATCGGCGGTGGTACGGATGAGCGTCGTGGTTTGGGCATTACTACCTTAGTTCGTTATTTTGCCAAATTTGCTTTTGGTACAGCTTTGGGCCTGGACCTGCCGGGTGAAGGAGCGGGGTTCGTGCCTACACCCCTGTGGAAACAAGCCACGGTCCATGATCGCTGGTACCGCGGCGACACTTACAACGTCTCTATCGGCCAGGGCCATCTGACAGTCACACCATTGCAGTTAGCCTCAGCTTATGCGGCCCTGGCGGGCGACGGGCAGTTGCGTTGGCCCCATTTGGTGCGGCAGGTAAGCTATCCTTCCGGCGAAGTGTCAGCTCAAGCTGCGCGGCCTATAGCTGACACCGGCTTAAGCGACGGCGTCAGAACCATTATTCGCACTGCCTTACGCCAAACAGTCACGGTCGGCAGTGCGCGCGGCCTCGGAGACTTGCCAGTGGCCGGCAAAACGGGCACGGCTCAAACCGGGGCCAAGACAGCTGCCCATGCCTGGTTTGCCGGTTACTATCCCTATGCCAATCCGGCCATAATAGTGGTAGTGATGTTGGAACACGGCGGCGAAGGCTCCAGCGCAGCTGTGCCGGTGGCTCGTGAAATCTTTTCCTGGTATCAGTCAAATAGACATCAGTAGCCCCCCCTGGCAGGTGAAATAGAGACTTGGCAGTTGTAAAAAGTTGATAGCTAAGCCTAATTCTTTTATCTTGACAACATTTCAATCTAGCTTTATTGTTAGCCCTATCTTAATTGCTAACACTAGTGAATTACAGCCTCCTTGTTACGGCCCCGTAGGCTGCCAAGTTAGGCTGTACCCCCATTACCTTATGTCAGTAGATGTTCAAGCTTACGTTACCAAAGAGGGCCTGCAGAAGCTCAAGGAGGAGCTTAAGGAGTTGAAGACGGTTAAACGTAAGGAAATTGCCTGGCGTATTCAAGAAGCCAAGGAGCTCGGGGACCTGAGTGAAAACGCGGAATACGCCGAAGCCAAGAATGAGCAAGCCTTTATCGAAGGACGCATTATTGAAATTGAAAATATGCTCAAGAACGTGGCCGTCATTACATCTGGCCAGGCTGACGGCTTTGTCAGGGTAGGTTCCACCATTACGCTTAAATACGATTCTTCCGAGCGTCAATACACTATTGTCGGCTCCAACGAGGCGGATCCATCCAAGGGGCTTATTTCCAATGAGTCGCCCTTGGGGCAGGCTTTTTTGGGGTGTAAGGTGGGCGATACGGTTGATGTCAAAGTTCCGGCTGGCGTAGTCAAGTATAAAATTGTAGCTATCAAATAATAAGAGCTATAATTAAGGAGCAGGCCCGGAGCCCGCTCCTTAATTCTATTTTTCTTACATTATGATGCGCTTTTTACCTTGGTTTATTTTCTTGCTGTTGGTCGGCGGTGGTTTTTACTATTTGAATCGCGGTTTGTTTTCGACAGGTGTATCGTCCGGCCGGGCAGTCAACTCGGGCGCAGTGATAGTTGAATCGCCCAAGCCAGATACATTACTGACCAGTCCACTAACTATCACTGGTCGCGCCCTGGGCACCTGGTTTTGGGAAGCTTCGTTTCCGATATTGTTGGTTGATGCCAATGATAAAATTTTAGGCACCACCTTGGCTGAAGCCCAGGGCGACTGGATGTCCAAAGCGCACGTAAATTTTCAGGCTAAATTAGAATTCAAACAACCGGCTACCAATACAGGAGCTTTGGTGTTTAAGAAAGATAACCCCTCCGGCTTGCCGGAAAACGATGCCGCCCTGGAAGTACCAGTGAGGTTTAAGTAAGTGGTAGATAATATGACCCGATGTTTTGTAGTTGCTTTAGTGTGGTTTTTTGGCTAGAATAGGCTTATTATGTCTACCCGTGAACAACAGGAATTACAAAGCCGTCAAGACAAATTGGCCGCCTGGGAAAGACTTGGCTTCCAGCTGTACCCGGCTGATTTTCACCGCACCCACACGGCTAGTGAAGTAAAAAAGCTAGGTGAGAAAAGTGTGCCGGTTTTGGAAGGCTCTGGCGTACCTAAGGGTAAGAGCGTGACCGTGGCCGGTAGGCTGATGACATTGCGGCCCCATGGTAGCCTATGGTTTGCCACCTTGTCTGATTTTTCTGGCACCGTGCAGGTGGCCGCGGTGCAAGAGGGTAGCGGCCAAAGAGTGTGGGAGTTGCTACAGTTTTTAGACAGGGGCGATATTGTAGGGTTCAGCGGCCCGGTAGTCAAAACCAAGCGGGGCGAAGTCAGTGTATTTGCTACCCAAGTTACTCCGCTCGCTAAATGTTTAGAAGTATTGCCGGAAAAATGGCACGGGTTGAAAGATGTGGAGGCCAGACTGCGCCAGCGCTATGTGGATTTGCTGATGGACACCGAGGCGCGAGAGATGTTCCGTCGGAAATCAATTTTTTGGCAAACAGCCCGCCAGGAATTAGCCGAAGCCGGATTTATGGAAGTATCCACCCCGGCCCTGGAGGTTATAGCTGGTGGCGCTGACGCCAGTCCATTTATCACGCATCACGACGCGCTGGATCAGGATTTTTACTTGCGCATTTCGCTGGAACTGCCCTTAAAGCGTTTGCTGGTGGGTGGATTTGAAAAGGTGTTTGAAATAGGTAAAGTATTCCGCAACGAAGGCGTAGATACCGAACATTTGCAAGATTATGACATGTGTGAATTTTACTGGGCTTATGCTGATTACGAGGACATGATGGATTTTACGGAGAAGATGTACCAGCAGTTGGTGAAATCAGTTACGGGCGGACTTAAAACGACTTATGACGGTAAGGAAGTTGATTGGTCAGGCAAATGGCCCAGGAAAGATTATTTTGAATTGATTAAAGAAATATCAGGCGAGGATTTGGCTGGTGTTATGGATGTTGAAAAATTACGCAAGCTTTTAGCCAAGCATAAGGTACGTTATGAAGAATCAATGGGCGTGGGCAGGCTTATTGATTTATTTTGGAAAAAATTGGTGCGACCTAAAGTCGCTGGTCCTTTGTTCGTTATCAATCATCCGGTTGAAGTCAGTCCGCTGGCCAAACGTGACCCCAAGAACCAGGAACGCACGCAAAGGATGCAGATAATCGTGGCTGGGAGTGAGCTTGGTAATGGTTTCTCGGAATTAAACGATCCAGCTGACCAGCGGGCCAGGTTTGCCGAGCAGGCCAAACTGCGCACGGCAGGGGATAGCGAGGCTATGATGTCAGATGAGGACTTTATCACTGCGCTTTCCTACGGCATGCCGCCGGCGGCTGGTTTCGGCTTCAGCGAGCGTCTGTTCGCCTTTATTGTAGACAAACCCATCCGCGAAACCGTGCTTTTCCCGCCGATGAGGAGTAAGTAAAGGAACGTCTTCGGTCTGTATATTCTAGACTATATTATGATATGAACTACTACCTTGATTTATTTTCACCCAAAACCGCGGAGACTTTTGAAAGTTCTAATAAAGACGTAAGCGGGTTTAGGATTTCAAGAAAGACTTATGTAAATAATCAAAATATCGGACCAGGAGATAGATTTATTTGTTATGTTATTAAATTACAAAGAATGGTCGGCGTTCTTGAAATTATAAGTAAACCTTTTCAAGATGATAAACCAATATTCACGAAAGAAAATGATCCATTTGTATTAAGGTTTAATGTTAAATCAATTGTTTGGTTACCCTTGGAAAAGGCAATACCACTTCGTGAAGATTTTATTTGGAATACCTTATCCTTCACTAAAGGATTGGCAAAAACAGATAATAGTTGGACATGGCGCGTTTTTGGAAGCCCAAATCATCATTGGCCAAAGGAGGATTGCGTTTTTCTTGAAAAGATTCTGTTAGAACAGGCTCAAAAACAGATCAATTATCCTTTTTCAGAAGATGACATAAAGAAGCTAAAAACCCCAAAAATAAGGGTTAGCGATAAAAAAGAAGTTTCAGTATCTGTACCTGATGAAGAGGAAATTGCTCAAATAGAAACAGCCCCTTCTTTTGAAGAAGAAAAAAGAAAATCGATAATTGTGCAGGCAAAGCTTGCTGAGATTGGAGAAATGCTAGGATTAAAAATCTGGCTCCCCAACAGCGATAGAGCGCGAGTTTTAGAAATATGGAAACCTAAAGAAGATATTTTATTAGATGAACTTCCTTTAGTTTTTGATGACACAACATTAAAAACTATCAGAAACATTGATGTTCTTTGGATACAACGCCGGACGATTGTGAGAGCATTCGAGGTTGAAGATACCACTTCAATATATTCAGGTATTCTAAGAATGGCTGACTTGCTCGCGTTACAACCAATGCTCAATATTAAGATTCATATTGTAGCTCCAACCGAACGAAGAGATGCGGTATTTGCACAAATAAATCGACCAGTTTTTGCCGATATTGGTGGACGTCAACTTTCAGAAGTTTGTTCTTACATTTCATACGACCAAGTTATTGAACTTTCAAAAGAGAAGAAACTAAAACACATGACTGATAGTATAATTGATGAGTATTCTCAATACCTTGAGGAATAATAAAAAGTGGGTGTATGACCCGTGAACAGGCTTGGCAATTTGTGCAAGAAAAAGCGAAGTCCCGTACCGCCCCGCTGGGCGGGGCTGGTGCTGGGATTAAGGGTGGATTCTTAAGGAGCCACCTTTTAGCATCCGAGGCTGCAATACAAGCTAATTTCTCTTTCAGAACTACTTTCCTATTTGCCTAAATAGGAAAGTAGTTATAAGGTGATAGTAGTATGAGTTCTACCGAGCGTATTCTTAAGGCACTGGCTAACCGCCGCCGGCTGGCTATAGTATCACACCTCAAACACCGGCGGAGCGCCGCGGTGGGGGAGTTGGCGGATTTATTGAAAGTGACGTTCCCCACAACGTCAAAACACCTGTCAATTTTAAGCGCCGCCGACATTGTGGAATACGAGCGTCGGAGTTTACAGGTTTACTATCATCTGGCCGACAATATGCCATCAGTCGCCCGTTCCATCCTAAGGCATCTCTAGATTAGTATTTTCCTATTTGCCTAAATTAGAAAATAGTTTTATGATTAGAGATGAGGCGTGGCAGTTGGTGCAGAGCAAGGTACAAGGGCAATTTTTGCGTAATCATTTGTTGGCGGCTGAAGCCATTATGCGTGCTTTGGCTCGTAAATTTAGTGAGGATGAAGAGTTATGGGGTATTACCGGCCTGGTGCATGATATTGATTGGGAGCTGACGGAAAAAACGCCGGAACAGCACTCGCTGGTTGGTTCTGGTTGGCTTAAAGAGGCTGGTTTTCCGCCCGAAGTGGTGGAGGCCGTGCGCGTGCACAATCACATGCATGGGTTTGAGCCTCAGGCCAGGTTAGAAAAGGCTTTATGGTGCGCTGAGGAATTAACAGGCTTAATAGTAGCCTGCGCCCTGGTGCAGCCGGATAAAAAGTTAGCCTCAGTCAAAGCCTCGTCAGTCAAGAAAAAGTTCGGGCAAAAATCATTCGCCGCTGGGGTAAATAGGGAAATTATTGCTAAGTGCCAGGAAATGATTGGTTTAAGTCTTGATGAGTTAATTGACTTGGAACTTAAGGCGATGCAAGACATCGCTCCCAGTTTGGGTTTGTAGGCTAGATACACTATTCTACTATTCGTGCGAATAGTAGAATAGTTACTCAACATTAATCGGTTTGTAAGTGAAGTTATGAAAAAGACGCAAGTAATAGTGGTCCAAGGAATTGTGATGATAGGTGATAGGGTTTTGATTGGTTTAAGGAACTCACCACACGACCAAGGTCCGCATGGTTTGTGGCAATGCCCAGGTGGTAAGGTTGAATTTGGTGAGAAGCCTGAAGTAGCGATGGTGCGTGAGTTACGGGAGGAAACCGGATTTAAAACTAAAGTGTTATCATCTAACCCTTGGATAGCGAACGTACTGTGGCGGTTTCCTACCCACGAGGTGCAGGTATTACTCCTTACGTATCCCTGTAAGATACTGAGCGGTAAGCTGCTTATCGGTGGTCGCGAGAACTCTGATTGGAAATGGATTACTAAAAATGATTTTAAGAAATTTAAATTCACCCCCGGTAGCAGCCAGGCACTTAAGTGGTGGTTTGAGCAAGTAGGCTCGCTATGAAATCGGCAAAAACTTCCATACTTCCCAGTGAAAGCTTGGCTTTCATCCCGCTGGCCAGCGGGATGGTTGCGGGGCAACCAAGTTTTTTCCGATTTTGAATTAGCGGATAGATAATAACTATGACCAAGTTGCTTATCGCCACCAAGAATCCGGCCAAGTTCAAGAATTTCGTCAGGCTTTTAGCTGGTTACAATTTGGATATAGTGTCGTTATCTGATTTAGGCGTGGTAGCCGATGTAACTGAAACCGGCACAACATTTGAAGAGAATGCCAAACTCAAAGCTCAGGCTTATTTTGACCTGACGGGGCTACCAACGCTGGTAGACGACAGCGGCTTGGCCATTGACGCGCTCGGTGGTTGGCCTGGTTTATACTCGCGACGTGTCTGGGGGCCGCAGGAACGCGAAGCCACGGATGAAGAAGCCCGGGCCGAAGTATTAAAGCGCATGGAGGGCGTACCGGACGATAAGCGTGCCGCTCATTTTATGGTGGCAGTGGCGCTGGCCATGCCGAATGGTGAGGTTCACACGGCCCAATTCAGGGCGGATGGTGTTATTGCTCGCGCCCCACGCGGACAACTGGAGCCCGGGTATCCTTATCGAACAATTTTTTATCATCCGCAGTTTGGCAAAACATCCGCCGAATTGGAGGTGGAGGGAAATCATGATAATTACCTAAATCACCGAAAAAACGCTATAATGAAGCTTGATAATTATTTAAAGCAATTAGAAGGCCATGCCCAGTAATACAACCCCGTACAACAATGCCAGGCATTGTGTACGGGACTCCACTCACTTAATTCGTTCCGCTTCTCCTAATCACATGGCGAAGCGAAGTCCTGTAGTGAACCAAGGGTTCTACTACTGGGATTGATATACTGGGCTATGTTGGACATTAAATTCATTCGTGAAAATCCAAAGGAAGTGCAAAAGGGCGCGGCCGCCAAGGGCGTTAAGGCTGATGTTAAGGCTATTTTAAAGCTGGATGAAGAGCGACGGGCTTTGCAAACCGAAGTGGACGAATTGCGGCGTCGGCAAAAAGGCTTGGGCGCGGGCGATAGGGAGACGGCCAGGGAATTAAAAACTCAAGTTAAGACTAAGGAAGACAAGTTAAGTGCCACTGCGGCTAAACTAGAGGCTTTGTTGGTAGAGTTGCCTAATGTTCCTCGCCCGGATGTAAAAGTAGGTAAGGATGAATCAGACAACGAGGTTTTGCGCCAGGTGGGTAAAACGCCTAAGTTTGCTTTTCAGCCGCGTGATTATATGGAGCTCGCCCAGAGGCACGATTTGATCGACATGGAGCGCGCTGGCAAGGTTTCCGGTTCGCGTTTTGGTTATCTTAAAAACGAGGCGGCGTTATTAGAATTTGCGCTGGTGCGTTACGGTTTAGACGAAGTGTTGCCGCGCGATTTTATGCCGGTGATTCCGCCAGTGTTGATAGGAGAGCGAGCCATGCGTGCCATGGGTTATTTGGAGCATGGCGGTGAAGAAGAAACATACCATCTTAAGGAAGACAAACTCTATCTGGTGGCCACCGCCGAGCAGTCAGTTGGTCCCATGCATATGGACGAAACATTTGACCTTAAAACTCTGCCGCGGCGCTACGTGGCGTGGTCTTCCTGTTTTAGGCGCGAGGCCGGTTCCTACGGCAAGGATACCAAAGGTATTTTGCGCGTGCACCAGTTTAACAAACTGGAAATGGTCATTTATACTACGCCGGAAGAATCAGACGGGGAGCATGAGCTGCTTTTGCAAATAGAGGAAAAATTGATGCAGGGGCTTGGCCTGCCCTATCAAGTCGTTAAAATGTGTAGCGCTGATTTGGGCGTTCCAGCCGCCAGAAAATATGACATTGAAACTTGGATTCCTTCTGAGAATAAATACCGTGAAACTCACTCCTGCTCCACGACTACTGATTTTCAGTCACGTCGTCTAAATATCCGTTATAAAAAAGAAGACGGTAAGTTGGAGTTTGTACATATGCTGAATGGCACGGTATTCAGTAACCGTCCCATTATTGCCATTCTGGAGAATTATCAGCAGGCCGACGGCACTATAGCCATCCCCGAAGTACTGCGGCCGTATATGGGAGGCCGTGAATTAATTGGCAAGTCGGTATCATGAAGCAGGCCTTAGCGCATTCCTGGGTAGAGATTTCTGAGCGGGCACTGGTGTCAAACATCCGTGCCCACCGTCGTTTATTGGGTTCTGACACTAAACTGCTTGCGGTGGTGAAGTCCAATGCTTACGGTCATGGCCTAGAGCTGGTAGCTCGGGTGGCCCAAAAGTCCGGCCAGGTTGATTGGCTGGGTGTAGCCAGTTTGCGCGAGGCTATGGCTTTGCGTCAGGCGGGCATTAGGTTACCCATTTTGGTGTTGAGCTATTATCATCCCTTAAGCCAGCCAGAGCTTAAAGACGGGATAAAACACAATGTTTCGTTTATGGTATATGAGCTTAAGGCTTTAAAGACTTTGGCTCAAGTAGCCCAACAGGTCGCAACCTGTGCGCGGGTGCATTTGAAACTTGAAACAGGCATGGCTCGTTTGGGTGTCTCGATAGATAAGGCTAAGTCTTACCTAAGGTACATCTTGCGCTCACCTTATCTTAAACTAGAGGGCATTGCCTCTCATTTTGCCACCGCCGAGTCGCGTGACCAGACTTTTCTTAAACAACAGCTCAATACTTATAAAAAGTTCATCAAGCAGGCGGGTGGGCTGGTGCCTCAAGACACTCTGCAGCATATAGCCGGCACTGCCGCCTCAACCGCCGCGCCTGAAGCGCGTCTGTCTCTAGTGCGGCTGGGCATCGGGCTTTATGGCCTGTGGCCTTCGGCAGCCAATCGACAGTTTGTTCAGGCGCGGCATCACAGGTTTAGACTGCAGCCGTCGTTGACTTGGAAAACCCAGATTATTGAAGTGCAAGACCTGCCCCCTGGTACAGCCGTGGGCTATGATCGCACTTATGTCACGGGGCGGGCTACGCGTATGGCTGTTATGCCAGTGGGCTATTGGGATGGTTATGATCGTGCTCTTTCCAATAAGGGCCGGGTGTTAATCCACGGGACACTTTGCCCTGTTATTGGTAGAATTTGTATGAATATCTTTATGGCCGATGTGACGGGTTTAAAAAATGTTAAAGTAGGCGACGAGGTGGTGTTAATAGGTAAACAGGGTAGGGGAGAGCTGACGGCTGATGACATGGCCGATAAAACTGGTACGATTAATTATGAGATAGTCACCAGAATCAATCCTTTATTACCGCGAGTCTTGGTGTAATTTGATTTTATTCGCACTTTGTATATGGCTAGAAAAAAATTAAGAGTGGGTGTTTTATTTGGCGGCCGATCAGCCGAACACGAAGTGTCGCTGGTGTCGGCCACTTCGGTCATGAAGAATTTGAATCGCCGCAAGTATGAGGTGGTGCCCATAGGCATTACCAAAGCTGGACAATGGTTGGTAGGACCCAAGGCGATCGGTCTGCTCAAGGCTGGCCGAACCAAGATACCGTCTGGTTTACGCGCTGTTGTGGCGCCCGAGCCGCAGGAGCGAGGGTTGACACCTTTGACTACTACCGGTAGTCCGCAAAAACTGGATGTGGTGTTTCCGGTATTACATGGAACGTTTGGCGAAGACGGCACAGTGCAAGGGCTGTTGGAACTGGCTGACATTCCTTTTGTAGGTGCCGGCGTGCTCGGCTCAGCTTTGGGCATGGATAAAATAGCACAAAAATTGGTATTTATGGCGCATAAGTTACCCACGCCAGATTTTGTTTATACTACGCAGGCTGAATATAAAAAATCGCCAGCGTCTTGGCTGCGTCTGTGTTTGAAAAAAATAAAATTGCCTTGTTTTGTTAAGCCGGCTAACCTTGGCTCTTCGGTGGGTATCAGTAAGGCCCACACTAAGCGGGAGTTGACCCGAGCGCTGACCCTGGCCTTCCGTTATGACAACCGCGTCATTGTGGAACGGAGCGTGGAGGGGGCCCTGGAGATAGAGTGTTCGGTTTTGGGTAACAGCAAGCCCCAAGCCTCGGTACCGGGGCAAATTGTCTCGTCTAACGAGTTTTATGATTACGACGCCAAGTATGTGGATGGCAAATCCCAAGCTGTTATTCCAGCTCCCTTGCCCAAAGCCGTGGCTCGATTGGTGCGTAATTTAAGCCTGGCCGCTTTTAAGGCCCTTGATTTGGCTGGCCTGGCGCGGGTGGATTTTTTGGTTAAGCCTCGCCCCTGGCAAGTGTATCTTAATGAGGTAAATACCATTCCTGGGTTTACCAGCATTAGCATGTATCCTAAACTGTGGCAGGCTTCGGGGCTCAAGTATCCCCAGTTGATTGATAAGTTAATCGGTTTGGCGCTGGAGCGAAGCAGCACGCGGCGCCGTTTAAGAACTTCTTATCAGCCCAAAAGCGCATGGTATCGGTAGGTTTAAGTCGTAGGTCCAGACGTGTCAGCACGCGGCGCCGACCGCGTGATTTTTCACCCACTACTTACAGCGCTCCGGCCACGGTGCGGCAGTTGTCGCAGGCTTATCATAAAATTCCTCGTCCTCGTTGGCGTCGGTATTGGTTGATGGCGATTTTATTGCTGCCGCTGGCGGCGTTGGTCGTTCTTGCCTTCTTACCCGTTTGGCAAATAAAGAATATTATTATCAATCACGTGCCGTCCCGCGTGACGGAACAACGGATTTTAAAAATATTGCAGGCCGTGACGAACGAGCACCGATGGTGGCTGTTACCGCAAGCAAATTTGATTTTTTTTAGCACCTCGCGGGCCCGGGAAGCTATTGGTCGCGAGTTCTACGCCGAAAGTCTAACTTTTGACAGGCACTGGCCCAATGTACTCCGCGTCAATGTGGCCGAAAATTTAGTCGTGGCCAGGTGGGCGATAGGGGAGAGGAGTTTTGTGGTTGATAAACGAGGGTTACTGGTGCAGGAATTACCGGCCGACTGGCCGGCCAAAGAATTAGTTTTGGTGCATGATCTTACTTCAAGAAGCGAAGCTGAGGCGCCCGAGCCGAAACTGGGCGATGAAGTGGCGCCGGAAAATGCCATGACTTTTCTTAGTTTAATGGCCGCGGCTTGGCGCCAAGAACTACCCAAACTGGAACTGAGTTACGTACAGTTTGATGCCCAAGCTTTGCCCACCGTGCAGGCTTATACTCCCACCGGTTGGTATGTGTTCTTTTCCACACAAGAAGATCCGTTGATTCAGATAGTGAGCTTACGTCGTTTGCTAGAAGATAAGATTAAGGCCGATGCGGCTCGGCTCGAGTATATAGATGTCAGGTTTGTATCGCGGCTTTATTACAAATTGCATTAAAAACCAGATTTATATTTTACGACACTTAAGCAACAGAACTTATGCAGGCAGTGGATTTAGAAGTTTTATTGCGTAATGTTGTCCAGCAGGCGCGGGAGTTAAAAGACAAGCATACAGCAGAATACAACGCACCAGTAAATTACGCCGCAATTTTTACGCAAAGTATTGATGAGTATCAGACATTACTGACTCTGGCCAAGGAGCTAGGCAGTGTTGTACAAGAGACCCGAAGTGGGCCTGTGTTTGACCTGGGGGCTATAAGGACAGTGGCTGGGAGGTTAAGGTTGGTTAAGGTGAGGCAGCCAGACAAAACCCGACCCGAGCTCGGGGACGCTGATTTTACAGTTTCGGACTATCCGCGCTTTAAAGCAGCTCACTTGTCAAAGCCTGGATTTAAACTTATTGAGCGTCCGGGTATGGAGATGATTGAACTAATAGACCCGTTGTTTAAGGTTAGGGCTTATTTTTCACATCCGCCCTTAGATAAACAGCTGGGGCTGGTGTAGGTGGTGTTTTAGAGGTGTTTGCCATAATTTAATATATATGATAAACTGAGTATAATATCCCTTACACTCAGTTTCTTAAGCCAGAGTTAATTATGAAAAAACAAGTTCGGACTAAAGCCCTCTCCCCCCGCCAACAAGCTGAGCCATTGCCATATTTAGAAGATTGGCTTCTTTCACTGCAGACAAATAATTACTCACCCGAGACAGTTTATAATTACGAGCGTGACCTTAAGGTGTTTGAGGAATTTTTAAACGAATTGGGCCTCACTACTTCCTCTGTGGATAAGAAGACCATTGAGCGCTATAAGGCCTACCTTGCTTCACGCGACCGTCGCACTTGTCAGAACGCTCCAGCTAACAAAAGACTTAAGAGTTATTCTCTTAATCGTATGCTTTCAAGCCTGAGGGCCTATTTGCGTTACTTGATTGCCATGGATTATCCTACTCCCCTACCCCCCGAGGCAGTGAAGCTGGTGAAGAACGAACGTAAACATCCTCAGGTGGCTGAGCTATCAGAATTGGTGAGGCTAATTGAATCACCCACAGCTATAGAGAAAAATAAACAGGTGGCTTTACGCAACCGGGCTATACTGGAGGTGCTGTTCGCCACTGGTTTGCGTATTTCAGAACTAGTCAGCCTGAAACGAAGCCAGATTGATGATAGCGGACGCATCTTCGTCATGGGCAAGGGTAAAAAGGAACGTTTTGTCTATTTGACGCCGCGGTCCATTAGGCATATTGATGCTTATTTAAAAACCAGACGAGATGATCACCCGGCTTTATTTATCCCCTACCGCGGTGAGAACGCGAGCAAGGCAACTAGCCGCATTTCCACTAATTATTTGCAAATGAAAATTAAGTGTTATCGTGAACAGCTGCGCATCAATGTGCCCACTTCGGCTCACAGCCTGCGGCACGGTTTTGCCACATATTTAGCCGAATCAGGCGCTAATCCCGCGGCCATTCAGGTGCTCTTGGGCCACGAGTCGCTTGATACCACCACACGTTATGTCCATGCTTCTGATAAATACGCTGAAACCACCCATCATAAATTTCATCCATTGAGAGAATAAGCCTGTCCTTAACTTATGTTTTTTAACTTACTTCATTGCTACTGACTATGACTACTTTTCTCAGTCAACTTGATTGGCGTTTTGCCACTAAAAGGTTTAATATCTCGAAGCCAATATCTCAAGATGACCTGGATAAAGTTTTAAAAGCCATCCGTTTGGCCCCGACATCTTTAGGTCTGCAGCCTTTTCATGTTTATGTGGTGCAGAGCCAGGAACTTAAGCAAAAACTCTACCCCGTATCCAAGCAGCAGCTACAAGTACTGGAAGCGCCATATCTTCTAGTGTTCTGCATCCGTTTAGATATAACTTACTTAATTGACGGTTATGTGGAAGTGGCGAGCAGGGGCGAAGCGGCGGCTAAAGCCGGCCTGGAGCCATTGCGTCAAGCCAGGCTCAAATCGCTCGGCGCCCGGACACCTGAAGACTTACTCAGTTGGGCTTCACGCTCAACCTATATTGCTTTGGGTTTTGGCTTAGCCGCTTGTGCCGAGCTGGGGCTGGATTCCTGCCCCATGGAGGGGTTTGATAAAGATAAAGTTAATGGGGTGCTGGGTTTGCCGCCACATATGAAATCGCTGGTTTATTTAGCCATAGGTTACAGAAGTGAGGGGCCGAGTAACCCCAAAGTGAGGTTCCCGGCTGATAGTTTATTTACTTTTATTTAAGGTAGTGCCTAAATTACTCCCGGGCATTTGTTATATTTTTGAACCTGAGGTATTTTAGTTATAGATAAGATTTTGGGTTATTATTAATTTTTAACGAACGTGAATCAGCCATCAGCGCGCCAGAAAAATTATCAGCCGAAGATACAGCCGTGGTTAACGATCTGATAGAAAGATTTGTGGGCAATACCAAGGCTGGCCCAGAAGTCGTGGCCTTATTACGTCAAGCTTTAAGTAACGGTCAGTACGACGAGCAGATTTCATATTCTTCACCTGCCTCTAAGAAGGAGCAGACCATATCTATACGTAAATTATTGCATAGCGGACGGGAGGCTTTTGGTCAGCTGGCTGGGCGTAAAGTGGGCGGTCATGATAAAGCGATTCAGCATCAACAAAAATCAGTAAATATACAGACATTAATTGATAGAATAGGTTGACTGAGCCGGATAAGATTGTGGTTTAATATTCTTATGCCCAAATTGAAGACCAAATCAGTTAAGGCCAAAACTAAGCTTAAAATTGGTTGGTTTTCTTTTTCCTGCTGTGAGGATAGTACCATTGTCTTTACCGAACTTTTGAACGACCACTGGCAAGAGTGGAAGGAGGTGTTTGATTTTCGCCATGTCCGGGTTCTAAAGTCTAAAAACGTGTTTGATGAGTTTGACATCGCTTTTGTTGAGGGCGCTATCGCTTCAGATACGCAGGCGGCCACGCTGCGCCAGATAAGGCAAAGGGCCAAAAAGTTGGTGGCCATAGGCGCTTGCGCCGTGCAAGGCATGCCGGCGGCCCAACGCAACACCTTTAATGAAGAACAAAACAAGGCCATTGAATTTTTGCTGGCCCGCTTTGCCGCCCTACCCAAAGTGCTTAAGGTGTCTGAGGTGGTTAAGGTTGATGCTGCCGTGCCTGGTTGCCCTATGGATCCTAAGGTGTTTTTGGATACGGTTAATTCTTTGGTTAACGAATTACTTAAGTGAACATCGTTTACTAATTTTTTGCCACTTCTTTAGAAGAAGTGGCGTAAGAAGCGCCGCCTCGGCCTCCGTGTCAGGCGCGGCTACCCATGTTCAGGGCTGGCCCTATGCGTAACTACCACAGCACGGGTCAGCTAGTCCTTCACATGGGTGCCGCCGCGCTAGCTGACACTCCGGCAGGGCGGCACCAAAAACCAGTTTTGACTTTTGATTTTTGAATCTTTCTCATGCACACTTTTGACCTCACACTCGACCGCATTACCAAAGTGGAAGGTTCCGCCAGTTTGGAGGTGCGCGTAAAAAACAACAAGGTAGAGCACGTGCATTTCAAAATCACGGAGTTCAAGCGTTTTTTCACCCAGGCCATACGAGGTAAGCCGCTGGCAGCTTTGCCGCAGCTGCTGGCGCGTATTTGTGGCACCTGTTCCAACGCCCATGTGCTGTGCAGTATTGAGGCTTGCGAGCGGGCGCTCGGCATAACGCCGTCAGAACAAACCATGTTGTTACGCACTCTTACCATGTACGGTTTGATGATACGCGACCACGCTTTACACCTTTATTTGTTTTCACTGCCCGATATTTACCACAAGGACGCCTTTCTTGATTTTGACGAGCAGGATCCGGAGCAACACCAATTGCTTCATGACGGATTTGAAGTTAAATCAGCCGGTAATTTTTTGGCCACGGTGGTGGCCGGGCGTAGCGTGCACGCCACTAACCCGGTTATCGGCGGTTTTCTACACGTACCTGACCAGGCGCAGATGGCCGAGGCGGCGGATAAATTACAAGCGGCCCGGCCGGCAGTATTGCGCTTGATTGACATATTCAAAAAAACGCCGTTCCATTTTGACCGGCAAACCCATTTTATGGCGCTGGTACCGGAACGTTTCGGGTTTTTGAACGGCGTCATCCAGACCAGTAACGGTTTGCGCATACCAGAAGAAAAATACCGTGACCATTTGGAGCACGTCATACTCCCCTATTCTCAAGCTTCGGCCTACAAACACAACGGCGGGTCTTTTATGGTTGGGGCCTTGGCTCGGCTTAATTTGGCCAAAAATAAACTTCATCCCAAAACCAAGGCGAACTTGGGCAATACTTTGGACATTTTCCCCTCCACTGACATTTATCAAAATAACCTGGCTCAGGCTATTGAGATTCTGCATTCAATTGACGATGCCATTGATATATTAACCAGCAGTAAATTTACAGCCGAACCAGTGATAACAGCTCAACCGCGCGAGGCTGTTGGCGTGGGGGTAATTGAGGCGCCGCGCGGCACACTTTATCATCAGGTGGAGGTGGCGGCGGACGGTAAGGTCAAGCAAGGCGAAATTGTGGTGCCGACCGGCCAGAATCAAATCAACATTGAAGAGGACATTTGGCGGCTGGTGAATGAGCTTTTACCCACCACGCCCAAAGACAAAATCCCAGCTGAGCTGGAAAAGCTCATTCGGGCTTATGACCCTTGCATGAGTTGTGCCGCGCACTTTCTTAAGGTAGATTGGCGCGGAGATTAGTTACCACTGCCGGTAAGGCTTCGGCTTCGGCAAGTGTCGGCGGCAGGCCGATGATCGTAACTTGCTTTAACTTGCCGAGTTTTTTTAAATACTTAAGATGCAAACCAACATCAAAGTCATGCAGAGTTAGGTGCGGCGAAGTTGTTACTTCATCCAAATCAGTTAGGACCGATACTTTATTTATGCCTTCCACCGTATCAATAAGTATAAGTTCGGCTGGTACTTCCCAATCTTCGTTTGGGTCGCGCACTACAAAATTAACATTCGGAAATTCGCGCTTGAGGGCCGGCAGCAAACGCAACGGCAGTGAATCAAACGGCAGATCGGGATTGCCAAAAACAAAAACGGTCACAGTGTTTGGTTAGCGAATTTGAGGTGACGCAGAGTGTAGGCCTTAAGTGTGCTTATCTGTGACGGTGTAACCACTTCGCAGGGCACACCCCAGTGGATGGTCACCAGGTCACCCACTTTAAGTTGTTCAATTTCGTAGTCAGATTCAAGACGGCGCACTAACCGACGCGGTACGGGCGGAGCCAGGAATAGTTTGCCTTGAGCGTAAGCCAGGGGCTCTCGTTCCACGGTTAGCGTCTGGCCATCCACTAAGACCACGCGGCCCCAACTGATACGGCACTCGTCCAGGCTCTCTAAGGTGTGCTCGCGGTCCAGGTGCCCGGTGCGGCGCCAAATATCAAACACATGGAAAGAGTGATGAGGCACGGCCCCGCCGCCGATGGCATTGGCTACCCGCTGGAAAGACTTAGGGCTAAGCCGTCGCTTAAGTCCGTGTTCGTCAATCAGATGACGATAAAGCTGTCTCCTAGAGACTGCCTCCAGTAGTTCATTGCCTATCCAGTAAGCCTCAACCACGCGTTCATCAAACGGGTCTGGGATGTGGTTTGAGTCGGCAATAAGTTTAAGGTACGGATACATAGTGCGGAAATCGCTCAGAAGATGCGCCAGACCCGGGTCGCTGACGCCGTGCGCCAGGTAAGAGGCAACCTCGCGGTTCGCGTCCGGCCCGCAATAGTGCAGCCGGTTAGGCCCAAAAGCATAACGGGCGCAGCGCAGTATGCCATCAGTTATAAGGCTGCCAGATGGTTCGTCGTCCAGGCGCAAGCCGTGCGCTGGCGGAACCCTGGGCGGCGTAACTGTTGCCCGCGGGTGGCTGAACCAGATAATCAAAGCTACACCCAATACTGTTAGTGCCCCAGCCCCAGCCTGGAGCGGCGTTAAAGCGTGGATGACAAAAACCGCCGACAGCAGGTTGGTGACCAAAGTGGCCGGCACCAATAAAGCCGCCACATAAGTCGCCGGCGCGCGCTTCAGCGCGGCGTACCAACTTAAGACATAACCCAAAAGCAGCGCGCTGGTGAGTATAGTCCAGCCCCATTGTTCAGGAGTGAGACTATAAAGCGCTACTCCCCTGCCCCCCATCACTATGAAGAGCGACAGTATGATAGAGCCTAGTATCATACGGCTGGCCGCCACGGTAGTGCTGGAGACGTCGCGCAACACCGATTTGGCTATGACGTTTTCTGTAGCCCACAGCACTGTAGCCGCCAGAATCATAAGTTCGCCTGTGTTGTAGCGGAAGCCAACAAAACCGCCGACTAAAAGATTGGAAGCAAACAGCACTATCACACCCATCCACTGCCAGGCGGTTACTTTTTCTTTAAGCCAAGGCACAGCAAACAAAAACACCCACAAGAAAAGTGTTTTGTGTATAAGGCCGGCGTTTATGGCGCTCGTTTGCGCAAGTCCGGTAAAGTAGAGCGCGAACGGCACTGAGCCTCCAACCACACCGATGGCGCAGAGTAGTGTCAACTGACGCCGACTTAAACCCTTGATTTCCTTCCACTTTTTTAACCCCAGTACGAGCCCCCCCAATGCCATAGCTACCAATACATTTTTGAGTGTGGTAAATACGATCGGATCGCCTACCACACCTACCGCTACCTTGGTTAAGAAGTTGTTGGTGCCGGAGATAGCGGCGGCTAGGAGGGCCAGTATGGTGGCGTAGTGGAAAAAGTTTTGCTTCATGGAATTAATTCAAGTATAGCAGAAAGGGCGGTTTAGGTTCTAGGCTAGTAGTGATTGACCGGCGGCTGGATTTGATTTAAACTCCTAACATTGCCGTTTTTTGGTGAGTGGAAAATAAACAGGAGGATTAAAACAATATGGGCTTGGCTAGGTTAACAGGTGCCGGCATTGGTCAGGAGCTGTTGAGACTGCTTAGTTTACCCGAGGACCAACAGCCCGCCATAGCCGTTCGTACCACCACGGATCTGGTTTATTCTCCTTTTGTGTTGCTGCCCAAAGAGAGTGTGGTTTTAAGCGAGGGCAGGGTAATAGCTGTGGTGGCCAGGCGTTTTTCCGAACGTGGTTTGGAGCAATTCGTCTGGGTAGCCGAAGGGACACCTGTTCCGCCGGGTAAGAAAGTTATTTCTGAGCTCCTGGTTACCAAAGCCCCAGCTTAAAAAGCATAGATAAACAGATCCACACCCCTCCGCTTTGTGAGGGGTTATTTTTTATGACAAAAGGTAGGCCGCCGCCGCCGTGATCATAACGACCAAGGTCAGCGTGCCCAAGGCATTAGAGGCCCAGGAATTTGCGTGATGGCCCATCAACTTTTTATCATTAGCCAGCCGCAGGATAAAGTAAATCAAGGGCGGCGTAATGATGGTGTAGAGCACGGCAGCGTAGATAAGCAGCTGGACCGGGTCGATATTCAGGAAGTTAATGGCCACGCCGAGCAGAGTGGCGCTAGCTATGGCGATGTAAAATCCTTCGGCTTGGCGGAAAGTTTTGCTCATACCCTCACTCCAGCCGAATACTTCGGCAATTATGTAGCCTACACTGCCGGCCAGCACCGGTATGGCTAAAAGACCGGTACCGATGATGCCCAGGGCGAACATAAAGTAAGCCGCCGGCCCCAGTAGCGGTTTTAGAACCAGAGCCGCCTGGCTGAAGCTGGTAATTTCACTTACGCCATAAAGAGAGCTTAGGCGGCTAGCGCCCACGATAATGAACCAGGTTACCAGGTTGGAGAATAGCATGCCCCAAAAGACGTCCTCTTTCAGCATTTTTAATTCGTGTTTGGTGACAATGAAACGTTTGAGGTGGTGATTACTAATTGTTTCATCACGCTCTTCCGCCTCTTCATTGGCTTGCCAAAAGAAAAGATAAGGCGAGATGGTGGTGCCGAGTATGGCGGCTATTAACATAATGTTTTCCTTTGACCAGTCGAGTGAAATGGTAAAAGTGGCGCGCAGGGCCTCCAGCCAATCTATCTTAATAAAGAATACTGTCAGTACATAGCAAAAGAGCGATAAGGTGAGCCACTTAAGCACACGGGCGAGTTTGTGATAGGAAAGTTTAATGGTGCTGAAGATAATAACGGCGGCGAATAATGCTAGCCACATAAGCCTATTGCCGCCCACCATGTCTTTTATCACCACGCCCATAGCCGACAGATCGGCACCGATATTGACCGTGATAACCACGGTCGATACTAAAGCCACAAGGTAAAGAACGTATTTGGAATAGCGCTGTTTGATGAGCCGCATCAGCCCATGGTCAGTCTGCAAACCAATGCGCGCACACATTTCCTGGATGCCATACATCAAAGGCAGGGTAAAAAGCGCTGTCCAAAGACTTTTAAGCCCCATTACTGTACCAGCCTGCAGGTAGGTCAGAATGCCTGACGGATCATCGTCCGAGGCACCGGTGATAAGGCCGGGCCCGAGTTTTTTTACAAAGGCGTGGAGTTTCCGCATCATGAGAGGTGTAGATTGTTGAACTCTTAGTTGGCGTTTAATTTCAAATTAGAATATAGAATCACGAATCGTGAATTAAAATTTATTCTCGATTCTTAATTCATAATTCAAATGATTTACGGCAAATAATCCAGTGGGTTAACCGGTATACCGTTGGAGCGAACCTCAAAGTGGAGGTGAGGGCCGGTGGTTAGCCGACCAGCGCCGCGAGTACCAGGCAGGCCTCCGACGCCGCCTATGACCTGGCCTTTGGTGACAAAAGTGTCCTCTGTCACATCAATCCAGCTGACATGTCCGTAAACCGTGGAAATTCCGCCTTTATGGACCAACATTATATAACTGTAACCCAGCCCTGCGTCTTTAGCGCGCGCCACATAACCCGAGGCCGCGGCCTTGATGTCGCTCCCTTGCGGCCGCGGTATATCAATACCCGGGTGTTCGAAGTAACGGCGGAAAATGTAAGTGGGGTCGTAGAAGTAAGTAGATATGCCGCGAGTCGGTGCCACGGGCCAAATGAGTGTGCTGTCATTAAGCTGATTTAGGCCCGAGGGCCCCATTTGCTTGAGTCGTTGCCTGATCTGCTGCTCAAGCGATTGAATATCGCGGTTGGCCTTTTCTTGCTCTTCTTGGGCCTGAAACAATAGGGTTTGGAATTTGCTTTCGGATTGTTTGGTTTGCAGCAAAAGGTTTTGTTTAGTTTCCTGATCAGTCTTAAGGGTGCTCTTGGCCAGCTCCAATTCTTCTTTTTGCCGCACTAACTCGGTACGCAGCAAAGCCAGGTCCTGTTGATGGCGTTCAAGTTCGGTTTTTAACTTTTGCATGTCATTGATGTTTTGCTGAAGTTTGCCTTGTAGGGCCTCTAGGTAAGCCAGTTGTTCAAAAAACTGTCCCAAACTAGAGTTGAGCACGAAAATTTCCAGCATACTCCAACGGTCAGCCTGGTTGATTTGCCTGAGGAGCTCGGCTATCTGACTTTTTTTGTCGGAGATTTCTTGGTTACGCCGGCCGATATCCAAAGTAACTGCTTGGATTTGCAGGGTGGCCGTGTTCAGCTTGAGTTCGTTGGCTTTGATGTCTAATTCAGCTTTGGCGGTTTTGTCATCAAGCACCGATAATTGCTTTTTGAGAGTGGAAGCCTGGATTTGTTTGGTCACTATGGCGTTTTGATAAGCCTCAATTTGCTTTTTGAGTTCAGTCAGGCGCTGTTGTTTGTCTTGAATCTGATTATTGATGTCAGTCACCGTGTCCGCCGCCGCGGCCAAATTAGACCAGAGCAAAAACAACAGCACCAGCCAGCAAATAGTTCGCTTAGTCAGTCTAAAACTATTCGGCAGCCAAGACCTTTGACGCATAGTTTAAACGTTTAAGCGTTTCGTTTTTTCCCAAGGCCCAGGCCACCTCAAAGACATCAGGTGATTGACGCTGGCCAGTAAGGGCCACGCGCACTGGCCAAAGCAGTTCGCCGCGCGTAAATTCTCCAGCCGAGTTGATTTTGGCCATAGCTTGCTTTAGTTCAGTAATTTGCCACTCCCCTACTTCAGCTAAACTGGCCGTGGCCGCAAGTTGTGCCGCCTTGGCTTTGGCGGCCGTGCTTCCTTTAGTTGTGAGCAAATCAGGAGTTAAGGCAAGTTCTTGGGCGAAATACCAGCCAGCTTGTTCAATGGAGTCTGCTAAGGTGACCAGACGCGAACGTAGCACCTCCGTCAGTTTAGTCGTGTCTTTGTTGGCTGCTTCTGCTCCATTGATTTTTTGATAGTAAGGCTGGAGCAGTTGATTAAGTTCAACTAGCGGCAGTTTTTTTATATACTCGGCATTGAACCAGTTTAGTTTTCTAAAATTGAAAATCGCTCCGCCTTTTTGTACACGCTCCAGCTCAAAAATTTGGCTAAGCTCTGCTAGACTAAAAATCTCTCTATCGTCCTGGGGATGCCAACCCAATAGCACCAGAAAATTTACCATGGCCTGAGGCAGGTATCCTTGGTTTTGGTATGTTTGTAGCCAGACCGCCTCCCCGTCTTTACGTTTAGAAAGTTTGGCGCGCTGTTCATTAAGCACGTTAGGCAGGTGGGCAAATTGCGGCGGTTCCCAACCCAGGGCCTGGTAAAGTATAACGTGCTTCGGCGCCGACGGTAGCCACTCTTCACCGCGAATGATGTGGCTGATGCCCATCAAATGGTCGTCCACCACGCAGGCTAAGTGATAAGTGGGGAAACCATCCGACTTTAACAGCACCTGGTCGTCGAGCGTGTTATTGGCTACTTTTATCAGTCCGTGGACTAAATCGGTGAACTGAGTAGTACCGCCTGGGATTTTGAGCCGGATGGTGGCCTTCTCTCCCCTAGCCAAGCGGGCCGCCACCTCCTCGGCGTCTAAATTAAAACAAGCGCGGTCGTAACGGGTGGGAAGTTTTTGCGCTTCTTGTGATTTTCTCAGTTCCCCCAAACGCTCAGTAGAGCAAAAACAATAGTAGGCGCTGCCCTTCTTCACCAACTCGCGAGCCTGTTCTTGGTAAATGGACAGGCGCTCAGATTGAACATAGGGACCGTTGCTGCCGCCGACGTCAGGCCCCTCTTCCCAAGTAAGACCCAGCCATTTGAGTCCTTGGAGAATGCGCTCCAGACTGCCGGCTACAAACCGTTCCTGGTCAGTGTCTTCAATGCGGATAATAAATTGTCCGCCTTGCTGTTTGGCAAAAAGATAATTATACAAAGCGGTTCTGGCTCCACCAATGTGGAGCTCGCCGGTCGGTGATGGGGCGAAACGAACACGAACCATAATAATAAAAATTTAAAATTTATAATTCCTAATTCCTAAAATAAATCCCAATGTCCAAGCTCAAAATCCCAATAAAATTCCAAGTTCAAATTTTTAAAATTAGAGATTGCGGTTTTATTGGAACTTGGGATTTGGCCTGCCTGCCGGCAGGCAGGGGTTTGGAAATTATTTAGACATTAGAAATTATGGCTTAAGGTTTAGGGCTTATTCCTAGCTTGTTTAATTCTACCATAACTAAACGTCCTAAGGCTCGGCGCTTGGGTTTTAAGCTGGCCAGCAATTTGTCTAGCGGCACCCAACGTACGACAGCGGCTTCCAGCGGGTCGGGTTTAAGCTCAGGCCTAAGTTCTTTCAGGCGGACAATAACCAGGCTTTGTTCCTGGCCCAAGTAGCCGCGTTTGTCGGCATCCTTGCCATATTTGATCAAACCCTTGGGCCAACGGTAAGTGTAAATGCGATCCCGTACCCCAAGCACCGTAACTTGCTCCAGACCAAGCTCTTCTTTAAGTTCACGTTTGGCTGCTGCCTCGGCAGTTTCACCAGGGTTAATGCCGCCTTGGGGGAAGCCCAGGTCATGGGGGCGGTTTTCACTGCGCCAGATTAAAATAACCTCATTTTGGGGATTTATTACGCAAACAGCTACACTAGGCCGAAATTTAGTCTGCTGGGCTCCTAGGGCCAATTTAAAGGCTCTAAGGGGCTTATAAACAGGCCCTTTTGGGGTTAAAGTACTTTGCATAAGACTAAATTGGGCCACAAAGAGGTCAGCTGGTTTCCAGGCCGAAGGCGGCATTTTGTATAGCGGGACCTTTAGTCTCACCAAAGTCAGGTGTGTCGCTTTGGCTGACAAGTTTAGACCTACCTTAGAGCAGGCCAAGGTAAGTTTTTGTTGCAGGGCGTAGAACGACCCTTTAGCGTCAGAGGCTAAAGCCAGGATACGCGGCTGGCGCGGCGGTATGCCAACGAGTCCCGTAAGCTTTGTTTTAAAGGCCGGAACAGTGGCCGCTACCTGCTCCAAAGAGTATGTAAGTTTAGTCAATAGCTCCTCCCCCACCTCGCCCAAAAACCCCAGAGTCAGATGAAGATTATAAACCTCCACCCACTTGCCGCGGATATAACCCAAGGACTCAAACGAGGTTTTTAAACGCTCAATCTCCAGGCGCAGGGCAGGTGGCAGTTCCAAACCGATAAACAGGCGCATAACACAGTTAATTTTACCATTTTTCGCTGGTTATTCCTAGGCCGTAAACAAAAGAAAAAGGCGTTGGTTCTACAGAGTTTTTGTTCTCAAGAACCAATGCTTTAAAATTATCTCTTCTTTAAAAATAGAAAAAACTTTGATACTGGGAAGTATGGAAGTTTTTGTCAAATTGCTGGAACAGCTAGGCTTAATGGCTAAAATGATTCATCAAACCAAAAAGAAAAAGTGCCAATCTCGATTTTGCTGAGACTAACGTTTGTTGTTACGCCCCCAAATAGGGCGGCGATGGTTAGATTCTGTTTTATCAGTGATTTACCGGATCGCCCCACCTCATCAACGTCCACAATAAACCATCGCTCCTAAAACCGCCGAAATAATAATTTAGTGAAGTGTTGTCCAAGTCGGTTATATGAACCTCCTTTAGGCGCTCCGCTCTCGTTATGTATACCTCAAGGAACCGCATAAAAAAGTCATGTGTTACGAATAAGACACTCTCCCCTTTGCTGGCATGCTCCTCCACAACCTTATGAAGAACACCGATGCGCTTTGCTATTTCGGCTGTAGGCTCCGCGGCTCCACCCTGAAATGCAGCCAGGTAGAGCGCGGCCCGTATGGCGGCCATGCCACGCTGGCTAAACTCATACTCACTTAGTAACCCGCTGACATCAAAACGTACTTCCCGAATTTCAGGCAAACCACGAAGGGTAATGGCACCCCCGGACAGCTGCCGCAGGTTAGCGATAATACAGCGAGCAGACTCCAGGGATCGCCGTGAAGATATACCGGAACTATTGTAGTAAACATGCCGCACGCTAGAGAAATCAACCTCAGCAGCCTGACGGGAAAAGAGTTCAGATGCATTCTGATTTATGCCAGGGTCAAGTACGCCGGTAGAGAGCTCTACCAACGTTTGGTAGTCCATTTTCAAGTGATCGAGATACGGCGGAACAAGCTGGCCGTGTCGAATGAAGAAAAACTCAGGGTCGGACATATGATGCTTTTGGGTAGGTATGTTATGTCAATGGTATCAAAAAACAACATATTAAAAAAGAGGGGGCTATGTGTTATAACTCCCTCTTTGATGTTATTCTTTTTGTACTAAGCTACCACGCCATAGCTACCCCTCCACGAGAGTTACTGTCCCGTGTTTACCGTCAACCTGAATGAGGTCTCCGGTTCTGAAGCGCTTGGTGACGCCGGGAACGTTCTGCACACAGGCGATACCCAAATCACGAGCAACAATAGCGCCGTGAGCCAGCGGTCCACCAATTTCAGTAACCAATGCTCCATTGCCCCCAACAGCTGCGATAATGGGAGCCCATGTCGGATCAGTTGTCTTAGTGACTAGAACACATCCCGGCACAAGCTGTGAGATCTTATCCGTATCCTGCGGGTCAAGCACCACAATGGCCCTGCCAGTAGTTACCAGTGTAGTCACTCCGATACCCATCAGCACTTTGGCTTCCGGATCGTACGACTCTCTACCGATAGCCCCCACGTTCTCTTGTGAAAGAACTGGTGGAACATACATATGGTATACCAGAGTACGCTCCTGGTAACGATCACGCATGAGCGAAATTGCCCCAGCGGGATCACTTACCACAAGATTTAGCTCTCGCGGATCGAGTTCAAAGATAAGGTATTCTTCAATACCGAGGAGCCCGGTCAAGTGGGTCAAAACCTGGCGGAAGCAGTCATACTCCATGAGATAGAAGTACTTAACTCGTTCCCGTAAGGCCAAGTAACGTCGCGCAACAGCCAGATCGCGCTGTAGTTCTTGCGCACCTTCGGCGTCAAATGCCGTTACTGTTTCCTGCGTAACCTGGCTAGCTTGACTTGCACGGTGACGGAGTTCACTTGCTGGATTACCTTGGATGCTAGCCGCGAGCTGTTCAATGAGATTGACGTGATTGCGGTATCGCGGATTTGCAATCTCAAGTTCATTTGGACCCAAGTGCCCGAACTCATCAAGTAGTTGGCTTAGACTTATTCTGCCGTCCCGAAAATCTGCCAAACGTACATTGAAGAGCATTGAGGCGTCATCCTCTAAGCCCGCTGTCATTTGATCGAGTCGAGAGCGGCCTTCAGCTTCTCCAAAAGCGCCTTCAAGCCTACGGCGTAAACGAGCATAAGCGAAGAAACCGAGTCGGGCGACCTTCACGAACATAACACAGCTGACCGTTCGGAGATGCTCCAGAATTTCCTTACTGACCGTCACCAAATCGGTCGTGTTGGAGCCTGCCACTAAGCTGGCAACCGCCCGACGCCGTTCATCCATGTAACTCCGAAACCCAGGCTCAAACGAACCAGTGAATTCCTCTGCTATACTCGTTTCCAAGTCACGGATATTGGTAAAGAATGTATCATAGCACGCCGCATAAATCATCCCCTTCTCTTCGCCAAACTCCTTAATTAGGGACTGAAGCGACGGATTCTGATCATACAGGACCACTTCCGGGTAGTTAGCCAGCTGGATATCGTTAGTAATACTTGCTAAGTACCTGCCGACAAAGCCTACGGCGTAGTCTTCCAGTGATATACCATCAATACGATACGTCAGAGCGTCATGGGCAATACTGCAACGTGGCCGACCACCAATGAGCTCAAAGAACCCTTCCTCCAGTTCCTGTCCGATGTCATACCCCATTTGGTTTCGGCCAGTACGTATCGCGCCTTGGCCATGGGCAAATATGTGGGTAAACACCCCGAAAGCCATACGAGAAGGGTGATCAGTAATGAGCTCGGCAATATTCTGGTCGCTCCAGTAGTTACCACCGACATTAACACCACACTGGTGCAGCTTATTAACTGAATCACTCATCTTGCTTAACGTCTGAAGAATCACCCTTAAACGCAAATCTGATGAACTAGCCCCACCCTTAGTGGTAATCGGACGAGTCTGGAAAATTTCCACGGTACCATCGGGTAAAGTGCCCCACTCCACATCGACCCCAAATCCGAAAAATCTTTCCAAATTGCAGGCTAGACGGTAGAGTTCGGCAAGTTTCGAGTCGCTGCACTCCGACACTGTACGATTATCGGGAATACTCCAAACTACACGCCCGGTTTCTCGCTCCAGATAAACAATATCACCGACCTCCGTACCGCTCGTGAGACCAAAGTTAGCCCCACGCGCCAGCTGTACTACGACGAATCGCGTACCGTCGCCGTTCAAGTGCATCTGGGAAAACATAATGCCGGCAAAAACACACTGACGCTGCGGCATAATCATAACGGCAAACGAATTACCCACCTCTATGGTACCAGCTGCCTCGTTATAGAGACGTGAACCACTAGAGCGAGATGATGAAATGCATGCTATTAGTGCACGCTGTAGTTCGTCTTTATTGCCAACGTTTGGCACCGAGTCAAACTGCCCAGCGAAGGATAAGGTCTCACCATCTTCACGACCACTACTCCTAACTATCAGCGGTCCGGGACCGAGGAGCTTCTGACAGCGCTGCCAAGTGACGTCCAGAACGCAATTTGGCACTTCCACCCTATCACCACGCCAGAGCGTGGCCACAGTATCAGCGGGCAGTATGACAGCTGGCGGAACCGCGTAGCCTTGTTTCGCGAGCTGAGCTAACCTGAGTACCTTACTTCCAATCCGGCTAGCACTCTCTGTAATGGCTTCAGCCAGCGTAAGGGTTACTAGTTGTGATACATCATTTTTTTTCATGATGACTCTCCTTTATGTTTTCATAATTCGTTGTTTGTTGTTTTCTAAATTGTTAAAGGGCTATCAAAAAACTCCGTCCTTCAGAAAGCATGGCAAGGCCATGCTGATCAAAGGACGGAGGTCTTTAACCTTAATGTATGGTCAAACCTTCGTGGTACCACCTTTGTTGTCCGACGTTACGTCGGACCACTCGCGAGTGCTTTGGTCGAACGTGGTTCAACCAACACCCTCGCTTCCCATGGTTACGGGGGACGGCCGGCAAGTACTACACTCATGCCGTGAAGCGGCATGATTTCGGCTTACATCTCGCAGGTCCATTCAGCGAAGCGGCCTAGAGGGAGATCGCACTATCCTCCCCTCTCTGGGCTAGACTCGACCTTCGCCTACTCTTCCTGGTCAACGATTTTAGGCGCTGTAAAGGTTGTTAGAAACAACTTACCACAGGGTTAAATCTTGTCAACTCGGGCGCCGCTGCCGGAAGCAAGATTTTATTTTTCACTTACTGGCTGTTCCGTGATATAATAGCGTCATGACTCAGCGTGTTAAACGCTTGTTTTTTATGCTAGTAGTGCTGGCTATGTTGCTGGCTCAGCCCTTTTTCAGCCTGCCCGCTTTGGCCCAGGCCGAGTTTGATCAGAATTATATTCTGTCTGACGACGATTTGCTCGATTATAATTCTTTGAACCTGGCGCAAATCCAGGCTTTTCTTTTAGCCAAGGGCAGTACTTTAGCTTCTTATAAAGATCCGATTACTTCTCTGCGGGCCGACCAGATAATATACAGCACCGCCCAGGATTTTCAGATCAGCCCCAAATTCCTGCTGGCTTTGTTGCAAAAGGAGCAAAGCCTGATTGAAGATCCATCGCCCAGTAACTCTAGCTATGATTGGGCCACTGGTTACGCGGTTTGTGACGGCTGTGATGTCAACGACCCCGTGATTCAGAAATTTAAAGGATTTTACAACCAGGTATATAACGCCGCCAAGCGCATTAGGCTTTATTATCTGCCGCAACTTGAGTCCTCCGGCCGGACTATTTCCGGCTTCGGGCCAGGCCTGGCCAAGGTGGTGGACGGTCTGACCGTAGTGCCGGCCAATCGTGCTACCGCCATCGTTTATACTTATACGCCGCATTTGCATGGTAACCAGGTATTGTGGACAGTTTGGAACAAGTACTTCACCCGCAGTTATCCTGACGGTACGCTGTTGAATGTTGAGGGGGAGAAAGAAGTCTGGCTGATAGAAGCCGGCCAGCGTCGTAAGTTCGCCAGCCGTCAGGTGTATTTGTCGCTCTATGATTCGTTTGATCGGGTATTGACCATTAATAAAACCGAACTTTTGAAATATCCGGAAGGGCGGCTGATAAAATTTTCCAATTATTCTTTCTTGCGCACGCCGCGGGGCACCGTTTACTTAGTGGTGGGTGATACTGTCAGGGGCTTTGCTTCGCGGGAGGCCTTACGCCGCGTGGGGGTAAACCCGGAAGAAATTATCAAAGTCGCCCAAGAGGACTTGGCTGATTATGGCGAAGCTGAGCCTGTTACCGTCAAGAGTATTTATCCGCTCGGCACCCTGCTGCAGGACCGCAAAACCGGCGGCATTTATTGGGTGCGGGATGGCGTTAAGCATCCTCTATGGTCAAAAGAGATTCTAATTTCCAACTTTGGTAAGCGTAAATTTACCAAAGCCAGTGCCCAACAATTGGAGCAGTATTCCACCAGCACTCCAGTCTTGTTTAAAGAGGGCGAGCTGGTTCGTTCCAAGACAGAGCCCACCGTTTACCTTATTTCCAATAAGCAACGGCGACCGTTCACCTCTGAGCAGGCGCTGACTGAATTAGGTTATGAACTCAAAAACATAATGACTACGACTGATGACGCGTTGGCTATTCACGAGCTGGGGCCTTCTATTGCTAGCAGTTTTTAAATATGCCCAGTAATACAATCCCACACAACAATGCCAAGCCTGGTGTGCGGGACTCCACTCACCTAATTCGTTCCGCTTCTTACCCCAGACATGGGTCGAAGCGAAGTCCGGTAGTGAGCCGATGGACATCGGCTTTACTACTGTGATTGATATACTGGGTATGCCCATTGTCGGCGCAGGATTGTTGCCACACTCCCCTCTTCTTTTACCAGGGTTATTGCCCGAGGTCAGAGCGCAGGCTGTCAAAACGAGCGCGGCCATTGGGCAATTGGCGGTTGAATTATACGCCCTACAACCAGATGTTATTTTAATAATCGCCGCCCAGCCTGAGTCCATTGAGGCGGCGGGATATCATTTACTCCAAGCCCCCAAATTTTTTTCCTCCTTTGCCGAATTTGGCGACTTAGTAACGCAGGGTGAGTTTACTGGTGCAGTTGGTTTTACTTATCTCTTAAAAGAAGGCGGCGAAACAAAATTTCCCCTGCCCATGTTGAGCCCGGTCAAGTTGCCTTACATTTTCAGCATCCCTCTCACATATTTGGATAAGCCCTTAAATAGCCTGCCTGTCTGTTGCCTGCAAGTGCCGTCACAAGTGTCACTTGATGATTTAGGAAAACTGTCACAGCTGTTAGAAGAAGCTTGGGCACGGGCTCAGGCCAGGGTAGTCGTACTGGCTAGCGGAGACCTGGCCCATCATTTGGGCCAGGCTGTCACTGAGTCTGTTTTATTCGATAAGCTTTTTCAAGCCGCCCTTACCAACCACCAGCTTGATACCCTGCTCAATATTGATCCGGCCATACGTTGGCGCAGCCGGGAGTGTTTGTGGGCTCCGGCCGCTGTTTTATATTCTGGGCTGCGACAGCGTAAGATAACCACCAAAGTCCTTTCTTACGAAGCCCCTTTTAAGGTAGGCTTTTTAGTGGCGCAGATCGAATTAGGTTAATACGCCTATGCCCAGATCACGTTTGGTCGAAGTGGCACTGTTGCGACGACTACCGCGGGGAGTGCATTTTTTTGATTACCTTGTTCCCGGGATACTGGCTGATGAGTTGGCCGTGGGCGATCTGGTACAGGTGCCGTTCCGCGGGCGGATGGTAAACGGCGCCGTAGTGCGACTTAAACAGCGCACCCGGGTGCCTGTCTCCCAGCTCAAAGTTTTATCAGCTCAGCTGGCCAAAAAATTTATTACTACAAGGCAGCTGTCTCTAGCGCGTCAGGTGGCTGATCACTATGGCGTGGCATTTGGTTCGGCCCTAGGCTTGGCTGTGCCATTCTTGCCCAATAGGCGTTTTGCCCCGGCCGCCTACGCAGAGATTGCCGGCCTGTCTCAAGGGGCGAGGCAACGTTCCTCCTTGGCAGTTTTGGTGGAGCAAGCCGATAAACGTTTATCTTTAGTTAAAGCTTTGGCTACTCACGTGACGGCACGCCGCCAACAACTATTATTGTTGGTGCCGGAAATATCTGATATGGCTTATTGGTGCGAGCATTTGGCTAAAGTTTTTACCATTACTACTTACTCAGCCGAGGCCAAGCTGACAGACAAGCGCCGAGCCTGGGAAAATATCAGAGACGGGCGGGTCCAGTTAATCATCGGCACCAGGGCGGCGTTATTCTTACCCTTCTGTTCTTTAGGCGGTATCGTGGTAGATGGGGCGGCCTGTGACAACTATAAGCAGTCTGACCAAAACCCCCGTTATGACGCTTTAGAAGTAGCTAAGTGGTTAGCTAAGTTGTGGAGCGGGTCCTTAGCCCTTATCTCAGCGGCTCCTTTGGTTGTAACTTGGCATGATTATCAACAAGGGAATTTATCCTGGCAAAAATTAGGCCCCCGCCCGCCCGCCTCAGTGGCGGTAATTAATCTTAGTGGCGCCCAGAACACCGGGTCCAAGCAGATATTAGCACCGGAACTGCAAGAGCTTTTACAAAAAACCATTGACTCGGGACAAAGGGCTTTTCTTTATCTTAATCGCCGCGGTACCGCCACTTCGGTTATTTGCCGAGATTGCGGCTACGTGGTTAATTGTCCCAAGTGCGCCCGGCCTATGGCCTGGGAGGCCAGGCATAATAAGCTCACCTGTTACAACTGCGGCACGATGAGCCGCCTGCCGTTGCCCTGTCCGGCTTGTCGGGGCCTCAATATTAAATATCTTGGCACTGGTTTGTCTAAACTGGAAGATGAAATAGCGCACACCTGGCCCAGGCTTAATCTGCTGGTCTTGGAAGGCGCAGTTAGCCCTGCCCGAGCCTCTTTGGCTAAGTCAGCCCAGCTAGTTATTGGCAGCAGGGCCGCTTGGCGTTATCTTGACTTCAGCACCTTTGGGCTTTTGGCCATGGTTTTGCCTGACGCCGAGTTGGCGGTGCCTGAGTGGCAACAGGCGGAACAGGTTTGGCAAACTGCACGTCACTTTGTCACTTGCGGTGCCAGGCAAGTGGTCGTACAAACTTATCGTCCAGATCATTACATTTGGCGAAGCCTGATGGCCCGTAGCCCAAAGATTTTTTATGCCGCCGAACTCGAGCAAAGAAAAATGTTCAACTATCCTCCCTTTGCCAGCCTAGTCCGTTTTACGGTTCAGTCACCACTCGAAGATGAAGCCTTAAGGCAAGCTCGATCAGTTTATAATATAATTGCCCCCAAACTCAAAGCTCAAGCCAAGCTGGTTGGGCCTTATCCTGACTATTATAAGCAAGTCAGGGGTCGCTACAGGTTCCATCTGCTCTTACGTTACGGGCGAGGTTTTAACCCCGAGGCTCTGTGGCGCGTTTTGCCCGATGACGTTATTATTGACAGGCACCCTCGAACGGTATTAAGTTGAAATGTCAAATGTCAAAGCTCAAATGTCAAAGTTGGTAGTTAATTTGATATTTGTCATTTTGATTTTGGATTTCATTGATTATGCTTCCCTTAGTCATTGCCCCCGACCCCATATTGCGTAAAGTGACGGAGCAGGTTTCGCTGCCGCTGAGTGCCGAGGTGCAAGCTTTGGCTAAGCAAATGTTTCCGGCCATGAAGCATTACGACGGCATTGGTTTGGCTGCGCCGCAGGTGGGGCGAAGTTTGCAGCTAATGGTTGTTAATACTCCCCTCGAGCCCACCGCTTACGTGAATCCGGTGATTCTAAAGCGTTCCTGGAAAAAAGTGGCGATGGAAGAGGGGTGTCTGTCCATTCCAGGCGTCTTTGGCATAGTTAAGCGCCCGCAGAAGATTTTGGCCAGATATGTAACCTTGGGCGGCCAGACCAGGGAAGAGTGGTTAGATGGTCTTATGGCTCGCGTGTACCAACATGAAGTTGACCATTTAAATGGCGTTCTATTCATTGATAAAACTAAGGAGATTACTCAAGGGTCGGAGCTTTTAGCTAAATACACTCAAAATGAAAAAATCAAAATGTAAAGATAATTTTGATTTTGGTTGCTTTAGCAACCACCCCGATGGTCATCGGGGTCAAAGCCAAGCTTTGATTTTTCAATTTTGCATTAGTTTGTTTCATGATTTCTGATCTAAAGTTTGTATATTACGGTACCTCTGAATTTTCAGCTGTTATTTTAAGTGGTTTACTTCAGGCCGGGTTTAAGCCGTCTTTAGTGGTGTCTACCGAACCCAAACCAGCCGGACGCAGTTTAAAACTGGTACCGACTCCGGTATCTGCGCTGGCTCAAGAGAAAAATTTACCGTTATTGGAGGTCAAAACCTTAAGATCACCAGAAGTACAAGAACGATTGACCAGTGGCCAGGAACCAGTGGCTATCTTGGCCGCTTTTGGCAAAATTTTACCCAAGTCGGTGTTGGATTTATACCCTAAGGGTATAGTGAACGTTCATCCTTCGCTTTTACCTCTTTATCGCGGCCCGGCGCCTATTCAGTACGCCCTACGAGACGGGGCCAGAGAAACCGGCGTCAGCTTGGTAATACTTGATGAAGAAGTTGACCACGGTCCGGTTTTGGCGCAGGAGAAGTGCGACATTACAGCCACCGACGACACACCAACGCTTTCAAAAAAACTAGTTGAGATGTCGGTCAAACTCTTACTCTCTACTCTTTCCTCTTACTTATTAGGCTCACTCTCCACCACTCCGCAGGACCACACACGGGCCACTTTCACTAAAATGATTAGGCGAGAAGATGGGAAAGCGGATTTTACCAAAAGCGCAACAGAATTAGACAGACAACGTCGCGCTTTCATCCCCTGGCCCGGGCTGTGGACTATATGGCAAGGTAAGCGTTTAAAGTTTATTGATACGGCTGTCTTGTCTGATTATGCTGGCCAGCCGGGCAGGGTGGAGCTTAAGGACAGTCGACTCGTCATCGGCTGCGGTATGGGCGGGCTTGTTATTCATTCGCTACAGTTGGAAGGAAGCAAGCCTTTGTCTAGCGACGAATTTTTACGGGGTTATCCGAAGTTTGTCGGTGCGAACTTGATAATTTAAGTTTAACCGCAGTCAAGCTGATGCATAAAACCTACCACCAAGGTAGGTTTTAGGTTTTCAGACTATTCGCCTATTCGCGCGAATTAGAGCCAGGTACATAATTAATTACGTAATAAAATATGTATTTGCACTATTCCACTATTCGCGCGAATAGTGGAATAGTTACTATGGCTAGATTAGCGACGCAGGCACTACACAGCCTGTTTGTGCGGTAGAAGCTTGGCGACACCAAGGCCCACCAGCCAACCGATAAGGCCAATTGCCATGGGGAAATAGATGTGCCCCCAGTCAAAATAAACCTCAAACGCCGCAGCTGGGATAAGTAAAATGCCTATCCACCAGTATTTTTTTAAGCCGCCAAAGTATCCTGAGGTCTGCTGCACTTTTCAGTTCAAAGGGACGAACTGACTTAAGAAAATTCACACTCTTAAAATTCATACATGTCTGCTGCACTTTTCAGTTCAAAGGGACGAACTGACTCTCCTGTACTTGCATCTTCATTAAACCACTCGTCTGCTGCACTTTTCAGTTCAAAGGGACGAACT
>JACRFN010000040.1 GCA_016217875.1 Candidatus Kerfeldbacteria bacterium | reverse complement strand
GAGGTTCAATATCTAGGCCATGAATATGAATGGTGGGCGAGTCAAAATAATTATAGGCGTAGGCCTGCTCCAGCGTTTCTACCATCACCAGGCGCCAGGGTTCTTTGGTTAAGTCTGTTTGGCGTAAGGCTTCCTCCAGATTGGCTTGAGCCTGCGGCCAGGCTGAGCAGTCAGACGTGTAGAGTAGCTCCAGACCCTGGTTTGGTGGTATCATGTTATATTCCCTGTTGGCCATGGGAGTTTATTTCTTTTCGGCTGTAGCTTTAGGTTGAAGCGCGCCCGCGTTGTATATGTTGCGCGGGTCCCACAACATCCAGCCTGAGTAATAGCCGGCATCGGCTATGGCTTTGATTTCGGCGCGCACCAGGTCGGCCGTGTAGACAGCCCCCAGGTTAAAATCTTGTAGCCAAGGCCTGATTATTATTTGTGGTGAATTGATAAATAATTTTTTACCTTTTTCCAAAGTCAGCTTTACTACTTCATACGGATGTTCGGCCGGGTTCTTAAAGCCGAAATTTTTACCGTAGTAATGAGAGGGGTAAGCCATGGGGGCGATAACATCAACCGCCGCGGCCAGTTTTTTTACCCGTTGTCCCATGTCAAGATCCCAATCGGCCACGAAAGTGTAGGCAAAGACGTCGGCCGATACGACTACATTTGGTTTGACGGCCTTGAGCTGGCGCCTGAGCCAGCCGGCGAAATTAACGATAATATCTTCGCGCGGTGTTTGGGTGTCCCAAGTGGGGTAGCGAATAGCCTTAGTTTCGCCGTCAGTGGGGAAACGCACGTAATCTAAATTTATTTCATCAAAACCCAAGGCTAGAGTTTGTTTGGCGATGTCTAGGTTGTACTGCCAGACTTCGGAGCTTGAGGGGTCAACCCAGGCTCGCCCGCCATTGTCCCGCCATAAATTACCGCCCGGGCGTTTGAGGGCCAATTCAGGTCGTCGTTTGGCTAAATCGTCGTCTTGGAAGGTAACGTGGCGGGCTATGGTCCAAATTCCCTCAGCCTTAAGCTCATCAACCGTCTGAGCCAGTTTGTCATCAAGTCGCGGGCCCCATGGTTCTTTGGTGTTAATAACCACGGCGTTGAGCTCGGTTTGGCGAAGCAGTTGCCGCAGGCGTTGGAACTGCGGATGCCGCACCATGTTAGAGGTGACGTAAATAGCTTTTACTTCTGGCGGCATCCGGCGCTCAGGCGCCTGGAGCCAGGCCTCAGGCAGCGACGGCAGGAGTGTTTGGCTGAGTAGCCCCAAGATGGCCAAGGCTTTAAGCATGATTATAGTTTACCCCGCACCAACATAGAAAGCCACGGCTGTAAAGCCGTGGCTGAAGGCAATCAAAATCCCGAAAGGAATACCCCACTGCCGCGCTTGTAAAGGCGTGGTGCGGGGTTTACTACGAGACGGCCAGGTGCGGGAGGAATAAAAATCTTATTCGTTTTTATCCCAAACTGTGGCGGAGTTGGCCTGAGGCAGTTATGTATCGCGTCAGGTTTTGCTTGTTACGCCAAGCCGAGAAGAGTCGGGAAGATAATTTGTTGTGCGTCAGCTCAGCCGGGCGCTGCGGCTCTAAAGTTGTCTGGAGGTATTTTTCCGTCAATAAAACGTCGTCCCAAATATCACGCCAGACCTTGCTTTTTTAGCCAGGGCGAACAGATTTCCTTTGTTAATATATCGTCCAGCCCAGATTAGATCGGGCCGCAAATTGACGTAGTATTTTTCTACAGGCAGGCCCAGGCTCGTTAGCAGTTTAAGGCCACGTCCGGTACCGATAAACTCCGGCGGTATGCCTAGGGAGTAAAGGGCGGCCGTAAAAGGAATGGCCCGCGGCAGACTTTTCTTGCCTACTGAGCGGGAATAGCCAAATAGTCCAATGTGAAGCTTGCGCTCGCGCCTTTTGGGTACGAAGTTGGCCAGCTCATTTATGTCTGCGGCCAGGCCTTCCACCGACCGACGATATAGTGGCGTCAGGGTGCGGCAAATGGCGGCAATGTCAGCCGCCGCTCGTGGCCGGTAGATAACCGTTTTAGTATGTGGCAGCTCACGATTGAGCCGGGCTGTGGCTTGTTTCACCATAGGCAGAGGAAAGTCGTAGCGGAAAGCTGACTGGATGTACACTGTACGAATGCCGCCGTACTCGTTTAGGAAATTATCCAGGCGATGAGGTGATAGGCCGCCGCGGAAGGGCAATAACCCCACACCGATGGCGGGGTAGATTTTGAGGCCATGGGCGCGTCCGAAGCGGTGATATTCGCTAAGCGCCAGCTTGCCTGCCACCACGGCCGGTATCAGGCCGCTGTTCAGGGCTGGGTCGCTGCGGGCAATGTGCGGCCTAAGGTAGGCTGGTTTTTGGCCGTAAATTTTTTGGTGCAGCGCGAGGTAACGAGTCAAAAGCTGGCGGGAATTGATCAGCGTGTCCACTCCTTCCAGCAGCGGCAGAACGTTAAGATAACGGAGCGAGGAAGGTTCGCGGAATAATTTATGGGTGAACTGGGCCAGCCGGCTGAACATTTTTTGGACAGTGATAATATGTTCGGCCTTTTCTGTCAGCGGCAAAATGACCTCAAACAGTGGCGGGGTGTGTAAGCCGACGTCGCGGGCAAACCTTTCGGCCATGAGTATGCCCATGAAGGCCCGCGCCAAGCTGTAGCCGCGCTCATGCCAGGTGTTGGGAATGCGAAAAGTCAAGAAACGGTCGCGCCCCAACTGTTCTTTTTTGAAATAGGCGTAGTAGTTGTGAAACAGTTTATCAATGATGCCCTCATCCACGTGTTTGCCCTCCCAATCCCACATGAACTCTTGGCAATTAAGATCATGGAAAGATGAATAGCATTCCAGCACTTCTTCTTGGGTGGAAACAAAACCGTCGCCGTCCTTTTCCCAGTAGGGCGCGCAAGCGTTGTCCGGGTGCTGAGTGGCCATGGTGGCCGG
>JACRFN010000041.1 GCA_016217875.1 Candidatus Kerfeldbacteria bacterium | reverse complement strand
GAGGTGGCGCGCATCGCGGGCTACAGCAAAATTCCTCTGGCCATGCCTAAGTTTGACATCACCCCGCCTGAGCTCGACCCGGCGCAGGAGTTGGGGTGGAAGATTCGGGATTTATTGGTTGGCGCAGGCTGGACCGAAACGCTGTCGTACTCGTTCGTGGGTGCAGGCGCCGGAGGCGAGCTGGAGCTTGAGAATCCAGTTGATAAAACTAAGCAGTTCCTACGGCCAAGTTTACTTTCGTCATTCAAAGAGCAGTTCGAGGCCGTACGCCGAGCTGGCAGTGGCACGGTAAAGCTGTTTGAGCTTGGGAGAGTGTTCAGCCAGGCCGAAGGACAGTTCCCTACCGCAAGCAAGGGTTCAGCAATGCTCCCGGCACAACCGTGGCACCTGGTGCTAGCTGTTAATGAGCCTGGTAGTAACAACTTTAGGTTAGTGAAGGGAGCGCTTGATGTTATACAAGCTGAGCTGGGCATCACACTTACACCTACGTACACTGAAATTAGCCCTGGCTATTGTGCTGAGGTTGACCTTGAAACCACAGTGGAACCAGTAGTACGTGAGTTTAAGCCCTTACCAAAGTTCCCCAGTATTAAGCGTGACCTATCAGTTGTTGCACCAGGTACATCATGGGGCAAGATTGAGGAGGAGATACGAGGTTTTTCTCCGTTGGTTGATGATGTTAAGGGTATCGATGTATATGAGGTGCGTGGTAGTGGATCGTCAACCACGGCAACCATTAGTTTTCGTAGTTCTGAGTGTACACTGAAGTCAGAAGAGGTTGATGCTGAGATGGCAAGGTTAATTAAACTTTTACAAGCTAAATTTAAAGCTATCATTCGTTAAACCCCAGTCCAAACTATGCCCCGTAATACAACTTCGCTAAGGCTCGCCTCACCAAAATTATCAGGTAATTACTTTATGATGAATCAATCTTTAAATATTAATTTACGACTTTCTATCTCGCCTTGTTTTGGTGAGCGAAGTTGATATACGGGGTATGCCCAAAGCCAAAGACGCCAAGAAGAAACAAGGAGCATATAATGCTGAGCAGATAACCGTATTGGAGGGGCTGGAGCCGGTGCGCAAGCGGCCCGGTATGTACGTTGGCAACACGGCCAAAGAAGGTTTGCACCACCTGGTTTGGGAAGTGGTGGATAATTCCATTGACGAAGCCATGGCCGGCTACGCCAAGACCATTACCGTGACGCTATTGCCCAATTCGCGCGTGACTGTTACAGATGACGGCCGTGGTATTCCGGTGGATATTCACAAACAAACAAAGGTTTCGGCTCTGGAAACAGTACTGACCAAGCTCCACGCCGGCGCTAAGTTCGGCGGCGAAGGCTACAAAGTCTCCGGCGGCTTGCACGGGGTGGGCGTGAGCGTGGTGAACGCGTTGTCCCAGTGGATGAAGGCTGAAGTAAAACGCGACGGTAAGCTGTGGGTACAGGAATACAAACGCGGCAAGCCGCAAGGCAAGGTGAAGCCTGTAAGTAGTGCGCGGGGCACCGGCACCACCATTACTTTTGAACCCGACACGGAAATTTTCACGGTGCTGGATTACGATTGGCAGTACATTTTGGACCATCTTAGGCAGCAGGCTTATCTTACCAAGGGTGTTTCCATTCTCATTACCGATGAGCGGGTGCGGGGTAAGGCCAAAGTTTATGCTTTTTATTTTGAAGGCGGCGTGGCCTCATACGTCAGGCATTTGAACCATTTTTCCGAACCCAAGCATGAACGCGTGTATTATGTGGCCAAGGAATCAGCTGGCGTGCAGGTGGAGGCGGCCTTGCAATACATTGAAGAATTCAAAGAAACAACTTTCTGTTTTGCCAATAACATTTATACAGTGGAAGGCGGTATGCACTTGATTGGTTTTAAAACAGCTCTGACGCGTACGCTTAACGCTTATGCCCGCGCCAAGGGTTATCTTAAAGAAAAAGACGACAATCTGACCGGTGAGGATACGCGTGAAGGCTTAACTGCCGTAGTTTCCGTCAAGCTCAAAGATCCGCAATTTGAAGGACAAACCAAAGCTAAGCTTGGTAATGCCGAGGTGCGCCCCATTGTTGATACTATCATTGCCGAAAGCCTAGCGGCTTTTTTAGAGGAAAATCCCCGTGACGCCGAGGCCATGATAGCCAAGTGTTTGCTGGCTTCGCGCGCCCGCCTGGCCGCCCGCGCCGCACGAGATACTGTGTTACGAAAAGGAGTGTTAGATGGTTTTGCCCTGCCTGGCAAGCTGGCAGATTGTTCCAGTAAAGATCCCAAAGACAGTGAACTCTTTATTGTGGAGGGTGACTCAGCCGGCGGCAGCGCCAAGCAGGGCCGGGACAGACGCTTTCAGGCCATTCTGCCCCTGCGGGGTAAAATTTTGAACGTAGAACGCGCGCGGCTTGATAAAATGCTCAGTAATAACGAAGTGAAATCTTTGATTATAGCTTTGGGTACCAACATCGGCGAGCAGTTTAATCTTGATGATTTGCGCTACGATCGCATTGTTATTATGACTGACGCTGATGTGGACGGCGCGCACATCCGTACACTGCTGCTGACCTTGTTCTATCGTCACTTTAAGCCCTTGATTGATACCGGGCACCTTTACATTGCCCAGCCGCCGTTGTATCGCATTCAACGCGGTAAAGACGTGCGCTATGTTTATACTGACGAGGAGTTAGAAAAATCCAAAAATCAAATGATGTCGGTTAAAGCCCAAGCGGTCACAACCAAAACCAAGAAAGGCGCCAAGCCGGCAGAGGAGCCGGCGGTGTCTGAGGCGGCTACGGAGGGCGAAAGCGCAGTGGGAGTTACCACTGGCGGCATGACCATCCAGCGTTATAAGGGCTTAGGGGAAATGAATCCGCATCAGCTATGGGAAACCACTATGGACCCGCAAGTCAGGTTTATGAAGCAGGTAACGATTGAAGATGCGGCCAAGGCCGATGAGATTTTTGACATTTTAATGGGCGCTGAGGTGGCGCCGCGCAAGCGCTTTATCACCACCCACGCCAAGAACGTAAAGAATTTGGACATTTAGAGTCGCTTGACAACGTTGCCCCAAGTGCCTAAGGTGAAATGATTTAGGCGGAGGTTAACTATTAACTATTACGCTTATGGGAAGCCAAGAAGGGCCGAAACAGCCCCCAGTCCAACCAGAGGGAGAAGGCGCTATGCCTACGTAGCGAGTATTGTCGAGTTAGCCAAGAAAGCCCAGCAAGACGCTGCCACAGCTGTGGCAGCGAGAGAACTTGATATTGAGAAGAAATTGAGTTCCATCCCAGAACTTCGCGCCCAACAAGCAGAGTTGGTTCCTAAACAAGCTGAGATAGCCGCTATTATACAGCAGTTTGAATCTATCCAAGCCCAACGAGAACTATTGCCCCAAGAAGAGCAGGCCTACGAGGTTGCACAGCAAGCTGCCGCTACCTTGGCTGAAGTTATGGCAGGTTTGACGCGCGAACTTGATAAGCCAGTAACCGATCCTGGTGTAGTAGGACGCATGCAGGAGCAGGCGTTGTCTGAGAACGCTAAATTGGATGCGGCAGAGCAATTGCAGCGCCGTGCTGAAGAGCTGATTGCCCAAGTGCAGAAAGAAGTAGACAGTTTTAAGGCCGAGGTTGATGCCGCGGCCAAGCAGTATGCCCAAGCCGAGCAAGATTATAGTAAATGGGACGAACGCCGTGAACAGTTGGTGGCAGATTTAGGGGAACTTATAAATTCGTTGGGACATCGGCTGTACGTTGACACTAACCCTCGTACCACTGAACAACTTAATCGTATTAAGGAGGAGCTCGAAAGTGCCAAAAAGGATACCGGTGCATTTTCAGGAGAGCGAAAGCGACTTAAGGCTGTTATCGAATCTAAAGCCCTAGCTGATTTGGAGAAGTTTCTTGTTTCCCCAGGCCAAACTAATAGTGGGGAGTCAATTCTTCGTAAAGAGTTTGGTTCACGGTTCGAGGGTCAGATTAATAAGTTAAAAGAGTTGGACCAACAACTCAAGAACATAGATCGTGATTCTAAACAAGCGGAATTTTCAACAGCACTAAACCTAGAGAAAAAGAAAAGGGGAGGGGCGTGGTCTAAGTATGATTGTGTGGAAGAGCTTATGAGCCAGGGTCGCAAGGCTGAATCTAAGACTGATGATCGTACTAGGTCTGAGTATTGGCGTAATTGGCTCTTGAGCTGGACAACAGAGAGGGTAAGGAGATATAATTGATGTGAAGAATCTGGATATTTAATTCTTAACTATACTGCACCTATGCTAAAATCACCTGAAGTACCGCCGGTCGATGTCGGTGGTGGATTGGGCGAAGAGGTAGCTCATGAAGAGGCTAACATGATGAGGGGGTATATGCACAAAGAGGGGCTGCCTGATTTGTTTAACGAGAGCCAGGTAGAGCATTCGGCCTCACCAGAAGATTATGATGCGGCGTTAGCTGCCATAGAGAAAGTAAAGCAACTAGCAGAATCCGAGCCCGCTACTACCAAGGTTCTTTATACTTTGGGTCGTGCACTACATAATGTTGCCCGTGTGCCAGGTGGGGCGATTGCATTTATCGATCAAATGCTATGGGTGTTGGCAAAAGACATAGACATAGCTACCCGTGGTGCCACAGAGGGAGGAAGGAGAGAAATTGAATGGGAGGATTACCGTGCACTCCACCAAGGTGGACCCAGTGGGCTTGTTACGCCTGATCTTGCCAAGCTAGACCATCTAGTTAAAGCCAGACTCGTTGATGCCACCAAAGAGCTGCGGCAGATGAAAAAGTTGGGGCAACGTTACGCCAAGGCTGAACGTAAGGACGTAAAGGTTTAGTTTGCTAAAATTCTTCCCAAATAAAAAGTAAGACCTTGTCAAGTCATTCATATGGTGGTATCATAAGGTCGTAATTTAAAAGGCCCCCAGAAGGGCCTTTTAAAAGAGCCTAAATTAGCCTATAGCGAATAGCTTATGGCAAATAGCCTTTGATTTATGCCTAACTTTATTGTGACTTATCTAAAAGCCTCACTAGAAGAGCTGAAGAAAGTGGTTTGGCCTTCTAAACGAGAAACCCTTCAGCATACTTTGATTGTGGTGGGCTTGAGCTTGGTTTTGGCTTTGTTTTTGGGTGCGATAGACTATCTGTTGAACCTGGGCCTGCAAGAGCTAATCGCTCGTCGTTAATTTTTGTTTTATGACTCGACAAGCTACAGCCCAAGGCAAGCGCTGGTACGCTATTCATACTTATTCCGGCTACGAGGAAAATGTGTCGCGTAATTTGCGCCAGCGTATTGAATCCATGGATATGGGTGATAAGATTTTCAGCGTGCTTATACCAACCGAGAAAAAAATCCGCATTAAAAACGGCAAGCGTCGCGTGTTTGAGGAAAAAATATTCCCGGGTTACGTCTTGGTAGAGATGGTGGTCACTGACGATTCTTGGTACGTGGTACGCAATACACCGAACGTGACTGGGTTTATCGGCGCCGGTACCACACCCACACCGGTGTCTGAGGAAGAAATAAAGTCTATTCAAAAGCGCATGGGTATTGAGGAGCCTAAGTATCAAATTGACGTGACGCCAGGTACGCCCGTTAAGATTGTGGACGGGCCGTTTAAGGATTTTGAAGGCAAAGTGGCCGAGGTTGATGAGGCCAGAGGCAAGATTAAGGCTCTGGTTTCCCTGTTTGGCCGTGAAACGCCGGTGGAGCTTGATTTACTGCAAATCCAAAAAATTTAATTTTGCATTTTGATTTTTAAATTTTGAATTTATTATATGGCCAAGAAAGTAAAAACAGTCATCAAGCTGCAGATCCCTGGCGGCAAGGCTAATCCGGCGCCGCCGGTCGGCCCGGCTTTAGGACAGCACGGGCTTAATATTCAGGAATTTTGCACCAAGTTCAACGCCCAAACTAAGGATAAGAACGGCGAAATTACGCCGGTGGAGATAACGGTTTACGAGGATCGTACTTACAGTTTTATTCTCAAAACTCCGCCCGCCGCTGAGTTGTTGAAGAAGGCCGCCGGTATTGCCAAGGGCTCAGGTAAGCCTCTGCAGGAAAAAGTTGGTAAGGTCACGCGTAAACAAATTGAGGAAATCGCCAAAATCAAAATGCCTGATCTCAACGCCAACGATGTGCCGTCAGCCATGAAAATTATCGAGGGCACAGCCAGGCAAATGGGCCTCACAGTGGATAACTAAAGCACGGGTAAATTTATTTACCCGTGCCCACTGTGAGGCGGGTGCCGCGATGCGGTGGCTCGCCGCGGCACCCCGGACCCAAATCCGTCATTTATTGCCGAGCCCTGGACCGTTCCCAACCAGTTCACGCACTTTTTAATCACCTGAGTTTAATAAGTTATTTATAGTTAAGGGTGGGACCCTGCGTCAGCGGGGGCTTGAACCACTCATAAGGAGAATTAGGAGATGCCAAAGCACGGTAAGCGTTATCTTAAGGCTAAAACCATGGTGGAGGCTGGTAAATTATACGAGCCGGCTGAAGCTATGGCCTTGCTTAAAAGCATGCCTCCAACCAAGTTTGACGGTTCGGTGGAGGTTCATATACGCCTGGGTGTAGACGTCAAGCAGGCTAATCAGCAGGTACGCGGCAGTATCGTTTTGCCTCAGGGCTTGGGCAAGACCAAGCGCATCGCGGTTTTTTGCGGTGAAGATAAGGTGCCAGAAGCCCAAGCGGCGGGAGCTGTTTTAGTGGGCGGCGAAGAGCTGATCAAGGAGATTCAATCTACGGGTAAATGTGATTTTGATATAGCTCTAGCCACACCTGGTATGATGAAGCAACTAGCACCGATCGCCAAGATTCTTGGACAAAAAGGCTTAATGCCTAACCCTAAGACAGAAACCATTACACCAGAGGTAGGCCGGGCCGTGGAAAATCTTAATAAGGGCAAGGTTAATTTTAAGGCTGATGACTCAGGTAATCTTCACCAAATGATTGGCCGTATCTCGTTTGACGAGGCTAAGTTGTTGGAAAATTTTAACGCTTTTGTGGAAGCGGTTAAACGGGCCAGGCCATCTGGCGCCAAAGGCACTTATTTGTTTAAAGTGACGTTGTTGAGTTCCATGGGCCCGGGCGTGCCGGTGAAAGTGAGTTAGAATATAGAATCTGGAATCATGAATTGAAAAGTGCTACCATTACTTAAGTATTCTCGATTCTTAATTCATAATTCTCGATTCCAAAACCATGATTCTCTCAGACAGGGATATTAAAGCAGCCTTGGCGGCCCATAAAATCAAGGTTGAGCCGCTGTACGAGGGCGCACTGCAGCCGGCTTCGGTGGATTTGCATTTGGGCAGTAAGTTTTTAATCTTCCGCAACACGGCGCACGCTTTTATTGATGTGCGTGAGCCGATTAAGGATCTGATGGAAGAGGTGGAGATTGCGCCTAATCGTCCTTTTGTCATTCACCCCGGTGAGTTTGCTTTAGGGGTGACCATAGAGAAGATATCGCTTGGGCCTGATATGGTAGGACGGCTCGAAGGAAAATCAAGCTTGGGTCGTATTGGTATTATTATTCATGCTACCGCCGGGTTTATTGATCCGGGCAACTCGCTGCGGCCGACTTTAGAACTCCATAATATTGGTAATTTGCCGGTGAAGCTGTATTACGACATGCCCATTGCTCAAATTGCTTTTATGCCTCTGTCTTCCGCAGCCGAGCATCCATACAATCATGGGCACAAGTATTATGGGGCGCTGGAGCCGCAGGCTTCCAAGATTCACGAGAATTTTAAGAAATCATCCTAGTTTTTGGGTTTTATTCCTGCTTTTTATGAGGCCGCTCGAACTCTGTACCAATGAGTTGAGCGGTTCGTTTTATATTTTTATATAATTTAATTTTTACACCGCATGCCCAAACATAATCCCAAATCAGTAGTCGTAGTTTTTGTAGGTGAAAAGCTAGCCGGTAAGGAAATGGCTTCGCGTTACTTAGCTAGACGTCACGATTTTGCCAGCTACAGATTTTCCAAAATTTTAGTTAGTATTTTAAACCAGTTAAAGCTGCCGATTAGCCGTGTGAACGAAACTAATTTAGCCGGCGCTTTGCGGGAAAGATTTGGCAGCGGAGTTTTGGCCGAGACGATTAAAAGCCTGATTCAGGCTTCAGGACGGAGGAGGGTGGTGATTGACGGCCTGAGACATCCGGCCGAGCTGGAATCGCTGCGGCGTTTGCCCGGGTTTTTATTGGTTTATTTGACTGCCCCCCTGGAGGTGCGTTTTAAGCGGGCGCTCAGGCGGCGCGAAAGGGTGGGCGAGGGTAGCTTTACTTTGCAGGACTTTAAACGCGAAGAAAGGCTGCCGACCGAAATTTTCATCCACAACTTGGGTCGTAAAGCCAAGATTAAGTTGGTGAACGACGCCGGCCTTAAGGAGCTCTACCGACAGATTGAGGAGAAGATAGTTAAGTCCTACCGGCGGTAGGAAATATCAAAGTTCAAATGCCAAATAAAACCCCAATGACCAAATTTAAAAATGGTTTTGTCATTTGAGCTTAAGGAATTGATTTAATATTTGGATTTTGTAATTTGGATTTTCTCTACTATGGAGTTGGAAGTAAAAAGACTTGATCCGCGCGCCAAGCTTCCGAGTTACGCCCGAGAAGACGATGCCGGACTTGATGTATATTCGCTGGAGGAGGCGGTTATTCCAGCGCGCGGTCGCGCTACCGTGCGTACTGGTATAGCCTTTGCCATCCCACCAGGCTACGTCGGCTTGGTTTGGGACAGATCGGGTTTGGCTGCCCAGGCAGGCCTTCATCATATGGCTGGGGTGATAGATGCCGGCTATCGTGGTGAGTTTAGAGTAGTACTTCTCAATACCACCGACCGTGACTATAAAGTGTCGGGTGGCGATAAAATCGCCCAGCTTTTGATTCAGCCTATTGCTCATGTCGAGGTTCAAGAGGTAAAAGAGCTTTTGCCTTCTGAGCGAGGTGCTGGGGGTTTTGGCAGCACCGGTAGATGATGGTAGATAATAAAAGGCCCGTCTTGGTCGTGTTGCAACGAAGACGGGTTTTTGCATTTGAGTTTGTTGATATTTGTGGCTACACGAGTCGAAGTGCGATTCTGACCATGTTCGGGTAGCAGAGTTCCCGCTCTTCCGGGCTCAATCTCTGGCCAGTTACCAGGTTGTCGCTTACGGTGCAGATGGAGAGCGCTTCAATGTGATGGAAGGCGGCCAGAGTATAGAGTTCGGCCACTTCCATATCAACTGACAGCACCTCATATCGTGCCCATATTTTCCAGTCGTATGGCGCATCATAGAAGAAATCGGTCCCCAGCACATTTCCCACATGCACATTGAGCTTCATCTCTTGCGCGACTCGGAATGCTTGATAGAGTAGATTCCAGCTCGCGATGGGTGCGAAGTTCATGCCGTTGAAGCGGAGCCGATTCATGCCTGAATCTGTGCAGCCACCCATGGCGATGACTAAGTCGTGCAGCTTGACGTTTTCCTGGTAGGAACCAGTGGTGCCGAGCCGGATGATTTTTTTGACGCCGAGGAATTTGGCCAGTTCACTAATGTAGATGCCGTTAGAGGGCTGTCCCATGCCCCCGCCTTGCACCGAAACCAGCTTGCCGCTGGCGTGATCAGTGCCAGTGAAACCCCACATGTTCCGGACGTCGTTGTATCGGACGATATTCGTTAAGAATTGCTGAGCAATCAATTCAGCCCGTTTGGGGTCTCCGGGAAGAAAAACAGTTTCCGCGATTTGACCGTTTTGCGTATTAATGTGAGTTGCCATGACAGCTTCCCTCGTGTATTGGTAATGTATTGTGTTGGATTTGTGATTTTGTCTGTTTTGCGCTACTTTACCTCTGGTACGACTTAAAGTCAAGACTAAAGCTTATGCCCAGTAATACAACTTCGCTTGGGCTCGTATTCGCCAAAATTTTCAGCAATTACCTCATGTTAAATCAATCCCTAATCAGTAATTTACGACTTTCTACCTCGCCCAATTTTGGCGAGCGAAGTCGATATACTGGGTATGCAGCAGTATTTGAGCCTGGTTAAAGAGATTTTAGAGCACGGTGAACGGCACGAGGACCGTACCAGTGTTGGCAATATTGCTATTTTTGGCACCCAGCGCAAGTACGACCTGAGGGAAGGATTTCCGTTGGTTACCACGAAAAAGGTAAAGTACGAGAATATTGTGCGCGAGCTTCTTTGGTTTTTGCACGGTGCCACCAATATTCATGATGATAATTTCACCGACCATACTTCCATTTGGGATTTGTGGGCTGATAAAGATGGCAATCTTGGCCCTATCTACGGTTACCAGTGGCGCAAGTGGGATAAGTACACCTGGAACGAGGCCAAGCAAACCTACGAGGTAAGTCACATTGATCAAATTGAGCGTGCCGTTCGAATCATTAAAAATTTGGCTGCCGGTAATAATGACCCCGACGCCCGGCGAATCATTGTGAGCGCTTGGAACGTCAGCGACCTTGATAAGATGGCCCTGCCCCCTTGTCATGCCTTTTTACAGTTTTATGTTTCCAATGGTCGTTTGGACCTGCAGTTGTATCAGCGTAGCGCTGACGTGGCCGTGGGAGTCCCATATAACATCGCTAGTTATGCCACTTTGCTTACTATTATGTCCCAAGAAACCGGGCTCACGCCCGGAGTATTCACTCACACCATGGGTGATACCCACATACGTTCCTTGAATCATATTCCAGGACTAGAGGAGCAGTTGTCGCGCCAGCCTTTTCCACTGCCTACCCTCAAGGTAGCTAAGAAGCCAATGGCTGAGCTTACGGTTGAGGACTTTGTTTTGGAAAACTACCAGTGCCACCCGTTTATCAAGTTTGAGTTGGCTGCCTGATTATTAGATTAATTAAGTCCTTTAATTTAATCTCTTTAGACTATTTGTTAATTTGACGAAATAAACAAATAAGACCACTATGATTAGTGGGGGAATAAAGCTTTTTATATGCGCGAACTTGAACGATTTTTTAAGGCTTTAGCTAACCGGCGCCGGTTGGCGATTATACGCTATTTGGGGCAGAATAAGCAGGCGGCAGTCGGCGATATAGCCGCACACCTCAGGCTGTCGTTTTCAGCCACATCTCGCCATCTTTCTTTGTTGGCGTCAGTGGGCCTGGTGGAGAATGAGCAGCGGGGATTGCAGGTATATTACAGTTTGAGCGGGGCGCAGCAGCGTCTTTTGTCGGCTCTCAAGTCTATTTTCTAATTTGACGAAATAAGCAAATAAGGAATCATGGAGTTTTCAATTATCGCGGCTCAAGACAGGAATCGTGGTATCGGCAAGGCTGGTAAGCTGCCCTGGGCTTTCAGGGGCGATATGGAGCATTTTAAGGCCATTACGACCCGCGAGGTGGCCCCTGGAACCCGGAACGCCGTTATTATGGGCAGTACCACCTGGAATTCGCTGCCAGAGAAGCATAGGCCGTTATCAGACCGTTTGAATGTGGTGTTGAGTTTTACGCCGCTTGATTTACCCCCGGGTGTGTTATCGGCCACCTCTTTAGAGGACGCCTTTAGTCAGCTTGCTTTGCAAAGCGTGGGCGAGGTATTCATTATCGGCGGCGCCTCAGTTTATGCCCAGGCTATTAAACATCCGGCTTGTCGCAAACTTTATCTTACTGAGATTGATGCCGTATTTGACTGCGATACATTTTTTCCCGACCTACCAGCTGGTTTTGTAAAAGTAAGTCAAGCCGAGCCTGTGACGGAGCGGGGGATTAGCTATCGTTACGCCGAGTACAAACACCAATCATAGAACAGTTGATTTAGTTATCTGCTCCCTTGGAGGCAGATTTTTATCCCCTTGTCAGATGTTGGGACGGTGTTAAGATATGGCGAGAACAAACAATAATGACAAATCAGAACACCATATTAAGAAACAAGACAGTTAGGAGGTAACAAAAATGTCCTCTACTAGAATGCAAGCCTTTGTGGGGCCTATGTTTAGCAGTAAGACAGAAGCTCTGCATGGTCAGCTCCGTAGGCAGGCGCATGCTCGACGGACAGTAGTATTGTTTCAGCCGACTACCAATACCCGCGACCAAAACAACAGCACGTTATCAGCGCACGATGGTGGCGGCAGCTTTAACCCTGAGAAACTGCCTGGTAAAAATTACATTGCCTGGGTGAGCGGCAGTGCTGAGGTGCTTAGTCTGGCTCACCAGCATAAGGCCGATGCTGTCGGCGTTGATGAGGGTCAGTTTTTTGACGAGGGATTGCCCGCTGTTCTGTCGCAACTCCACCGTGAAGGGGTGAAAGTATTTTACGCCGGGCTTGACACTGATTGGCGTGGCCAGCCGTTTATGACCACGGCCAAAGTGATGACGTGTCCGGAGTTTAATGTTCATAAACTGACGGCGGTCTGCAGTCGGTGTGGTAACGAAACAGCTACGCGCAGTCTCAAAAAAGACATAGGCCGCTCTGACCCAGAGCGGATAATAGATCCGGGCGGAAAAGATAAATATGAAGCGGTTTGCGAAACTTGCTACTTAGCCGCTACAGCCGAAGCCTAGCCTGCTTAAGTTTAAGAAGGCTAGGCAGCGCCCAGCCCGTGTGTGTTTCCACGGGCTTCTTTTTTTATCATAAGTCGGCTAGAATATTATCGTATGCCCAAACGCGGTTTTTTTATTGCCCTGGAAGGCACTGACGGCTCGGGAAAGACCACCCAGTTTAAGCTGTTAGTGCGCGCTTTGCGCCGGGCGGGCCGCCAGGTGCAAACAGTTGATTTTCCGCGCTACGGCCAGCCCTCAGCTTATTTTGTGGAACAGTATCTTAATGGCCGTTATGGGACGGCACGTGAGGTTGGAGCCAGACGAGCCTCGCTTTTTTATGCTTTGGACAGGTTTGCGGTCGCGCCCCAGATTCAGCGCTGGTTAAGGCAGGGTAGGGTAGTGGTGGCCAATCGTTACACCTGGTCTAATGCGGCTCATCAAGGGGGTAAAATGACTGACCTTAGGCAGCGACGGCGATATTGGAAATGGCTGTTTGATTTGGAATTTAAATTGTTGAGTATTCCACAACCGGATTTAACTTTGTTGATTCATATGTCGGCCGCCACAGCCCAGCGTTTAGTGGATAAAAAAGGCAGTCGTGAGTATTTGAAAGGCGTTAAGCGCGATATACACGAGGCTGATTTGCGGCATTTGCGTGAGGCTGAGGCGGCGTATTTGGAGCTGGCGCGGCGGTATAAATTATTTAAGATTGAATGTACGGCCAGTGGCCGACTCTTGACGCCAGCACAAATTCACCGTAAAGTGTGGCAAATAGTCAAAACGAAATCGTAAATAATTAGATAATCAACATAATAAACAAACACATCAACCCTTAAATAAAGGAGACAGCCATGAATGATAAAGTTCCTGTTGTAGAGCATGATCAGCATGATTTATCACCACAAGAGGTCAGGAAACGCCACGAGTTCATTGATCAGGCTCTCCAATTAGCCAAGTCAGACCATTGGTCGGAATTTATCGACTATCTGTTGGAAGCGGTTGGTCACCACGGCTATTCAACCATGGTCATGTTTGACTGCCTGGCAGATGGTATGAATCTTTGGGGACAAGAGAATACCTGGCGCGCTCTGCAAGGGTCTCTACGGGACCGTTTCATCGATCGTCAGGACATCGATTGTGAAATGATTGGACCGGTCATTGAGGCTCTCCGGGAGAGCCCTGGCAGCTTCAAGCAGGAGCGCTTCTCGCGAGCATTTCTGCAGGCGGTGGTTGACCACATTCACTGCTGTCGGAATGGCTGCGGCAAATACAACGATGGCGACGGCTATAGTTTGGTCGCCTAAATCAACACTCGGGATGCGAGACAAGTTACGGCTGGGACTGAGATTTACCCAGCCGTTTTTTTATTTGGTGTTTATTTGGTATAATTTATCACATGAACCTAGAACCTGTTATTGGTTTGGAGATTCACGTTCAGCTCAAAACCAAGTCTAAAATGTTCTGTGCCTGTGATAATACAGGCGAGAATCAGCCCCCTAACACCACTATTTGCCCGGTGTGTATGGGTCATCCCGGCACGCTACCAGTCCCGAACGGCGAGGCTATTCGTATGGCCGCCCGGGCAGCCTTGGCCTTGAATTTAAAAATAAATCATCATTCCAAGTTTGACCGCAAAAATTATTTTTATCCCGACCTGCCCAAAGGCTACCAAATTTCCCAGTATGACGAGCCGTTATCGCAGGAGGGCTATTTGGATATAGAGATAGCCTCAGGTACCAGCCGGGTGGGCATTGAACGGCTTCATTTGGAAGAGGATACAGCCAAGCTTTTGCACGGAGAAAAAAGTTCACTGGTTGATTTTAATCGCGCTGGCACGCCCTTGGCTGAAATTGTCACTAAGCCTGACATTAAAACACCGACCGTGGCCAAAGCCTTCTTGCAAGAACTGAGGTTGATTATGAGGTATTTAGGTGTGTCCGAGGCTGACATGGAGAAAGGGCATTTAAGATGCGACGCCAACATTTCACTGCAGCCGCAAGGTGAGAGTAAACTTTATCCTAAGACTGAGGTGAAAAATCTTAACTCTTTCCGTTCCGTGGAGCGAGCTCTGCAGTATGAAATAGAGCGACAAACTAAACTATGGCAAGAGGGCCAGCCGCCAACTACTACCTCAACTCGCGGCTGGGACGAAAAGAAAGGGGAAACAGTATTGCAACGTGAAAAAGAGGCTGTACACGATTACCGCTATTTCCCTGAGCCTGATATTACGCCGCTTGAATTTATGCCTGAGCAAATTGCCAGCTGGCGGACCGAATTACCTGAATTGCCAACGGCCAGGCGTCAGCGTCTCAAGCAGAGCTACGACCTAAGCGCGGCTGAGGCCAGACTTTTGGTTGAGGATAAGGCCTTGGGTGGTTTTACGGTGCGTGTTATCACAGCCTTGGCCGGTGAGCTTGAGGGTGATGTTAAAGCGGCGGCGAAACTCGCCACCAACTGGATTGTGCACAAGTTAACGGAAGTGATAAATGAAAGTAGTCTCAGGCTTGATCAGTTGCCCTTTACACTCAGTCAGTTTGTTAGTTTTCTTTTGCTTATTGCCCGCCGGCAGGTGAATTCTACCAATGCTCAGCTTTTGTTACGTCGCATG
>JACRFN010000047.1 GCA_016217875.1 Candidatus Kerfeldbacteria bacterium | reverse complement strand
TATAATCGTTGGATTCGGTAGCGAAAAGCCGTAGCAATTCGCATATTCACCTAATACCACATTCAGTATACAAAAAGAAAACGACCCGCGCCAGTTTACAAACCAGCGCGAGTCGCACAGATTCAGCCCCAAGGACTAAGCACAAAGGTCAAAAAGACCAAAGTTCTCAAGTCCAAAGGACTTAACTACTTGCGAGAACCGCCGCAGGGTTGTTGTCGTCCCAGTCGCCGTCAAGCCAGTAGCAGTAGTCCCAGTCCCACCTGTCGCCGCCCCAATAGAGGTAGCGGACATACAGGTCGCCGCCCGAGCCGCGGTAAATCGTTCCCCAGAAGAAAATATACTTACCTTTCCACTCCTCGGGAATGAGGTGCGGATTGGCTAGCAGGTAGTCCAGCACATTCGCGTTGAGCACATGCCGGGACCCCAGCTCCTTACGGAGCTTGTTTCCCCCAATGAAACCGCCGTTCTTCTGCTTCTCGGACAAATAGAGCCCGACCATGTCGGGCTTCCATTCTAACTGTCCACCCTGGGCGTGTTGTTCCACGCTCAAGCCCTCGGGCACGAACGGCTGGGTATCGCAGTCAATGACATGCTTGACCACGACGATTTCTGACAAGCCGGTAAGTACGCACTTAAACTGCGTGAGCAGGTCTGGCTTTGAACGCATTTTAGTAATATGGTCGGGCGTATACCCCACCGCTTCCAATGCGTCCGCCAACTGGTTCATCTGACCTACCGAATACAGTGTAGACATTGTCTACTCCTTTCGCTTGGACATGTTCATTATTAGAACCCGTCCTATGTTGTGCGCTAGCGGGCTACCTTGTATAGCCATAGCTAGAAACTACCCAAATTTGAGTGGTTTTTGGCTATGGCTATGTGTTTTCGCAAGTAAAATACGGCTAAAATGAACGAAGGAATAGTATATCCTTTTTTGATTATTGTGTCAAGTTATGCGCATTATATGTCAAGAGGAAGTTAAAATGTCATACCTTTCAGGAAAGTTAAAATGTCATACTTGGGCTAGTTGATGTTGAAGAATGTTTGCCCGCATCCGCAGCCGCCAGGGGTGGTTGGCGGCGGGACGGCGGGTGATGCCGGCGGCTGTGGCCGCCAGCACCCACGGTTGTTTGGCGGGTGGGACTTTTGTCGGTCGGGTCGGCAGGTGGCGGCAGCGCAGATACTTCCCGCGCAGACGAAAGAGGATGGCGCCGTCTCGTCTCTCCTCCACTGTGATTGTATCCTTGCGGCAGATTGTTACCGGCTGATCCTTGAGCAATTGATACCACTGATTTTTAAAACTGACGGTGTAATCGTTGTGGACGACTCGCTCGCTCTGGCGGGAAAGGATGGCTGATAATTGTTTGGTCTCTTTTATGGAGAGCGGCCGATGCAGGTTGTTGTCAGAACTAGGGGCAACGGCAAACTTGGCGTTGAAGGCGGGAATGAATTTCTCGGACAGGAATTTATTCGCGGTCTCAATGTCGTTGATGTTCGCCAGCCGCAGTTCTTTGATTAAGCGGTCTTGCAGGGTGCCGAACAATCGCTCCACCCTGCCTTTGGCCTGGGGGCTGTGGGCTGGAATCGTTTCTATTCTAAGCTCGGACATGGCTCGCTGGAACTGGGTTAAAAGGTCGTGGTTGTCCACCGCCGCTTTCTGGCTCATCTTGTAAGTGCTGAATTTATCAAGGTAAATGGCCATTGGCTTGCCGTGCTTTCCCAGATACTCTTCCCAGAAAGCAAAGACCGGAAAGACCCCTTCGTGCTCGGCTAGGCCAGCATGCATGATTTTGCCGGTGGCGTCGTCAATGGCTGCCAGCAGGCAGAGTTCGCCTCCGCGCTCCTCAAACCAATGCTCATAGGAGCCGTCAAACTGAACCAGCTCGCCCAAGGCCGCCCGGCGCTGTCGCCAAGAACGATGTTGCTCTTTATTGCGCTTTGACCGCACCGCCCACACCTTGGCCTCAATCATAATCGTCCGTATCGTTTTAGGGTCATGGTCAAGGCCGTGATTAGCCGCCAGTTTTTCCGCAGCCAGGGTGGGAGTGAAATCAAGATAGCAGCGGGAGACCAAATCAACTATACGCTGGCGGCGCCTCTCAGGCAGGCGGTTGTGGCTTAGCCGGCCTCGGTTGAGGTGAATGAGGCCTCGCGCTCCTTGTTTTCTGACCCGCGCCTTGAGCCGCTTGGTCTGGCGGACAGAGAGGGAGAGGAGAGCGGCGGCGGCCGTACCGTTAATCTCGGCTCGGAGCAGCCGCTTGATAATGTCATGCCGATTGATGTCTTGGTTAGACATACGAAGGAATATATCGTTACCCATATGGTTGTTGAACTTAATGGTTAAGTTCAACTATACTACCATAGAGGGTATGACATTTTAACTTCCTTCATGGTATGACATTATCACATCCAGTTGACACGGACATACAGGTTGCCGTCCGAGTCGCGGTTTGTATAACGCGCCGTCTTTGCCACCGCCCCGCGAGTGCTCTTGGGGTTGTATCGTATTTGGCATCACAATGCCTTAACGCGCTGTACCAAGTAACTTCGTTTTTTAACGCTACACTCTGCGCTATCGCAAGCCGTGGCATACGATACTCTAAGATGTATAATCGTTGGATTCGGTAGCGAAAAGCCGTAGCAATTCGCATATTCACCTAATACCACATTCAGTATACAAAAAGAAAACGACCCGCGCCAGTTTACAAACCAGCGCGAGTCGCACAGATTCAGCCCCAAGGACTAAGC
>JACRFN010000038.1 GCA_016217875.1 Candidatus Kerfeldbacteria bacterium | reverse complement strand
GTGTCTGGCCACGGTCCTGGTACTCGAGCCTGAGCGCACTAGCTTAACCGCGTCACGGCGTACGGTGGGGAGATTTGGGTTGGTGGTATAGGGCATGTACATAGTTTAGCCCCAGGTGGTGCAAAGGTATTGAACCATTACAGTGGCTTGACAACCAGGCGGTTTAGCGCTAAGCTGGAGCGTTAAAATAGTCATCTCAACATAAAGAAAACAAACAAGAAAGAAGGTGTTCCTTGAAAAAAATAATAGTTGTTCTCTGCCTACTCCTTGGTTTTCAGGCCGTCTTGGCTGGCGATCGAGACTGCCGCCACACGCCTACCAAGGGCGACAAGCTTCAAATTGGTTTGGGCGTACTGGTTGTACCTGGACAGGGAGGTTTTTCCAACCCGCAGTTGTCGTTTGCCGGTTTGTCCAAGGAAGGATTTGGTATTCTCCTCTCCCTGGGCACCCAATTGCTGCCAGGCAACCTAGAGTTCGTGAGCTTGAAACATTACAGCCTCGAGCTGGCCCTGCAAGTGGAGCTGTGGCAGCAGAACTCTTTGTTAATTGGTTGGCGTCACGCCTCTTCCTATCCCTCGGCGCTCAGAGGTGTCAAGCCCAATGAGCTGAGATGGGGTATGTACTATGGCGTGCGATTCATACCAGTCCGCCGGCTTTTAGGGAGCGATAATATCTCCCTCCAGTTGTCGTACTGGCCAACTACCACCAGAACTAGAGTAGCTGGAGCGGTTGATAATTGGGAGTATAACTCCAGACATATGGCTACAATAGCCATAAGCTATAATCTGGAGCTATAGCTCCCTAGCTCCAGCAAGCCCATTGTTCACCAGGCCCTGTTGATGACTTTTATCACGTTATCACAGGGCTTTTCTTTATGCTATAATAATGTTGTAGTAAACTAGCTTTAGATTTACCTGCCTTGCCAATCTTTTTACATGAGGCGTATACTATAAATGTGAGCTACCTTTTGCTTGTGAGGTTAGTCACCCTAAACTTGCCGGCTAAAAACTTAGCCGCACCGAACGACACTACTGCCGCCTGGTTTTAGGTACGGCAGTTTTTGTTTTTTTATCTATATTTTATTTAGCCTATTAATTTCCACCACCTGCTTCTTTATTAAAGAGAGCAAGACGGTGGGGAGGAGAATAAACTATGCCGCGCTATAGCAGAATAATTCATATTTTTACCATGGCCGCGACCATTTTGTGGTCAATCGGTTTACCCCTCGGCGCTTTGGTGCCCGCGCCAGCCCAGGCTGCGGTGGCCTCTGAGCAGATAATTTTTGGTAACCCTGTTCACCTAAAGGGCAGTGTAGCCAATACTTCGGTCTTTGGTCTAAATTTGGCTGTCTCCGCCAGTGAAACTCTTTCTTCGGTGCGCGTTACCTTGGGTGCGCGAGGCGGTGAGTTTGCCGCGGTTGATTTAGCGGCCATGGGCACGGGAGCTGGTTCGGGTTTGGGTTTGTGGGTAGATGACGATGGCAGTAGTTCCATTGGTACTTTAAACACCAGCCAAGATCATGCGGTGACGCTGGCTGGTTCCGGCCCAACCTTGGTAGCCTCACGTTTGGCCAAACTCACACCCACCGCCACGGCCGCCGTAACCGATAGCTCAATGAGCTTGGCCGTGGGCGATGTGGTCCTGGCTAGTACTAGTACTGGTTGTTCTGTTTATCCTTGTTACGCCTGGCATATGGTCACCACCGGCGCCACCGGAGTTTCAAGCAGCAGTCTAAGACTTGATGCCAGTTCCACGGCACCCACCTACCCCGGCGGTACTCAGTTTTCCAAATTCACTCCGGCTGCCACCGGTAGCTACACCATCAACGGTACGGCCAACATTACCAGTCCGGCGCTCGCGGTGGGGGACATTGTTTATTACCTTAACACTGGTTCAGGCAGTGGTGCCTGGGGTGTGGTGACAACAGCTTTGACTGCCACCGCTTTTCAGGTGAACGGCACCAATCTAACTAGCGGCACTTACCGAATTAGTAAGCTAGCGGTAAGTTCGACTCAATTCGTAGTTTCCGGCAGCGCCAGCATTACGCCCGCCACGGTCGGCAATGCCGGCGGCAACTACACCTCACCAGCAGTGGGCGATATTGTATTCGCCACCAGCCTCGGTTGGGGGGTGGTGACTGATGGCACTCTAACCTCCGGTACTTTTGCTATTAACGGCCGGGCCGTGGCCGCTGGCAGCTACGTTATCAGCAAAGTTACTGGTTACTCGCCGGCGACCGCGGAGGTAACCGATACCTCTCTCAGCATCGCGACCGGTGATGTTTCGCTCTCGTACCCGGCGATGGACCCTACCAGCGCTTCGTACCAGTGGCACATGGTGACGACCGGCACCACTGGCGTAGCCGGCACGGCCTTGCGGATGGACAATGCGCCTAACGCACCGATGTGGGCTTGGGTAGCCACGTTAACTCCGGCCAGCGGCGCGGTGATTCCAGCCAACGACACGGGCAATAATTTAGGAGCAGATTTCTTCGTTACGGTTTCTACCCCGTCTTCCGGCTTAGTTAGCGGACATAAATTTTCTCTTGGCATTGCCTCATCAGGCGACGTGACATTATCAGCCGGTAGCTCAACCATGAATTCGCCGGGTGGTGCCGGCTTTGTCGAAATCGACACTGCCGCTCCGACTATTCAGACAGTCAACGGTTTTGCCTCCAGCACTACTTTGAACGTTAACTTTAGTGAGCCGGTACAAAAGGCGGCTGGCGGCAACTTGGCAGCCGGCGACTTTACGTTTGTTGATAACGGTACCGTCGCCGGCCACACCATAAGTTCAGTGAGCCATGTGGCGGGCCAGAGTTTTGCCACCGTTACTTTGAGCGGCAATTTGGACAGTGGCGACTTTGACGTCTCACCTAGCACCTTGGCCGCGGCCAGCAGTGCGATTGTTGACATGGCTGGTAACGTCATGGGCACCTTGGCCGTGAGTCTTACCAGCTCCCTGACTATTACCAATACCTCTTTGCCGGCAGCCACGGTCGGTACCTCTTACTCCACGACGCTTACAGCCGCTGGCGGCACTGGCACCTTGAACGCTTCCAACCCTTGGTCAGTATTGTCCGGCAGCTTGCCGGCCGGTCTGACGCTTAACCAGACGACCGGCGTTATTTCCGGCACGCCAACCACTGCCGGTACTCCTAACTTTACCATTAAGGTGAGAGACAACGCCGGCACACCCAATGAAGCGACCATGTTCTTTACTATGAGTGTGGCTTCGTCAAGCGGCGGTATTCCAGCCGTTACCGGAGTCTCGCCGGCCGCGCTCGCCGTCAATTCAAGCGCGGTCACGCTTACCATTACCGGCAGTAACACCCACTTTGGCGCTACCTCAACGGTGAGCCTCTCCGGTACCGGCATTACCGTAGGTTCAGTCGTCGGCACTACCACCGCCACCCAGATCGCCGTGTCGGTTTCGATTGCCGGTAATGCCTCGACCGGCGGCCGCGATGTGACGGTGGCTACTACCAGTCCGGCTGAAACCGTCACGATGACGAACGGTTTTACCGTGTTGAGCGGTTCTTCGTCTGGCTTAACTTTGCAAGCGCCAGCCAATGCCTCAACAGGCGTCCCCTTGCCGCCGAACTTTAACTTTAGTCCCT
>JACRFN010000037.1 GCA_016217875.1 Candidatus Kerfeldbacteria bacterium | reverse complement strand
CTGACCTCTCCCGATTGACCGAGGATTACCTTTACGCTATACAGGAGAGGCTAAACAACCGTCCCAGGAAATCTCTTAACTACCTAACCCCTAACCAAGCGCTGGCTCGGGAACTGGGGCACTAGATTCTAGAATTCACCCACTCGCCCGTACTATTGACAGCCTACTCTAGCTACGCTAAGGTAGTCGGATTGTCCTATGGCCCTACCAGAACCACAACAAGTTAAAGAAGCCTTATCTAAGGCCAAAAACGTGCTCATCACCTTCCCGGCCGGGCGAGGCAGTGATGCTATTGGCTCAAGCTTAGCCTTGGCTTCATTCATAGAAAAGCTGGGTAAGCGCGTCGATATTGTGGCAGCTGATTTCCATCTACCCGGCGACTTTCGTTTTCTACCCCAGGCTAAACGTATTGCCAATGAGGTGACAAGTTTACGTAAATTTATTATCTCAGTAAATTTAGCCAAAACGGACTTACAAGATTTAAGCTACAGTGTTGATGACAAAGCTCTTCATATTTTCCTCACTCCCAAGCAGGGTGGGTTTGATGCAGCTGATATTACCCATCGTTCCTCGGATTTTACCTACGACCTTATTATCACCGTCGATACGCCTGATCTTGACAGTCTGGACCCGCTTTATCACAACAACACAGAATTCTTTTTTGACACTACTATTATCAATCTTGACCATGCACCGACCAATGAACAGTTCGGCCAAATAAACCTGGTTAATTTCAATGTACCAGCCACAGCTGAAGTGGTATTTGAGCTGATGGAGGCCATCGCGCCACAATTTATCGACGCTGACGCAGCCACTTGCCTCTATACCAGCCTCAGTGCCGCCACTCGGAGCTTTACCAGCCCTCAAATTACGCCGGCTACGCTCTCACGGGCGGCTCAACTGGTAACTTTGGGCGCGCGGCGAGAGGAAGTGGTAACTCACTTATACCGCACCAAACAGCTAACTACACTTAAGTTGTGGGGACGGGCCTTGGCCAGAATCAAAAGTGACACCAAGAAAAAACTGGTTTGGTCGTTGTTACAGCCGGATGATTTTATCAAAGCCGGAGCCGGCGGCGAGGAGCTACCCGGGATTATAGACGAGCTTATGACCAAGGCTCCTGAAGCCGGTACCATCGCCTTGCTTTATGAGGTTAAGCCCGGCGCGACTGATATATTTTTACACGCCGGCACAGGACAATCCGCCCTTGATTTGTTAAAGCCTTTTGACCCTACGGGTAACAAAAGCCAGGCCCAAGCCAAACTGACAGACAAAAGTGTGCTAGAAGCCGAAAGGATAGTTATCGAACACTTACGTCAGCTTATACCCCCGCTTGAGTAAGCCCTAGGTCAGTGTTAGAATATCAACGCTTGCTTTTTGGTTATACCATTCAAGCGCGCGTAGCTCAATGGTAGAGCAATCGTCTTATACACGATCGGTTCTAGGTTCGAGTCCTAGCGCGCGCACCAATTAGTTACCAAACATTTTGAATATGGAACTGCAAGTTGGTGTTAAGGCCCTGATTACCGACGGCCGGGGGAAATACTTGTTTCTCAAACGCGCCTTGCCTTACGATGGCGAAACCGAACCGCGTTGGGACATCCCCGGCGGGCGCATCAATGCCGGCGAGCCTATTGCCGAGGCTTTAGCGCGCGAAATCAAAGAAGAAACTGGCCTTATTATGAAAGGTGTACCGCGCGTACTTTATGCCCAGGATATTTTACGACTTAAAGAAAAACACGTCGTCCGCTTAACGTTTGAAGTTGAAGTTGAACCAAGCCAAATTACCATTGATACCGACGACCCGAACGGCACCCACCATAACGCCTTCGCTTGGATAGCAAAAGAGGAAATAAAAAACCTCCACCATGATATTTATCTTACGCCGGTGTTCAAACTAATGGGCCTTGAGCCTGAGCCTTGAATAGTCAACCTGAATCAAGTACACTCCAATGGCCTTTTATGGGGCGCGTAGCTCTCCGATGGAGCCTAAAGGCTCAGCGGAGCAGGCACTTGGTTAGAGCGGTCCGATGACCATCGGACAGGTCACTAATTCACTTATGAATAAACAAGGGGTCTATATTCTTAAATGCGTTAATGGTAGGTATTATATAGCAGTACCGACAATTTAGATCGAAGACTAACAGAACATCAGCAGGGAAAAGTTAAATCCACTCAATATATAACACCAATTACTTTGGTATTCTTTAAAGAATGTTCTACCTTGACTCAAGCACGACAACTTGAATACAAACTAAAATCAAAAAAGAGTAAAACGATTATTGAGAATATTATCAAAGACGGTTATATTAAATTTGACTAAACGACTTAGTAATCACAGTGGGCGGCTAGCTCACTTGGTTAGAGCGCTACACTGACATTGTAGAGGTAACAGGTTCGATTCCTGTGCCGCCCACTGTGATTACAAGGTTAGAGCGGTCCGATGACCATAGGACAGGTCCCCCGATGACCATCGGGGTGCGCGCACCATTACATCCAAAGGTCACCCCCACGACCACAGGATACCAGCCACCAGAATTTGACTTTCAGGAATTTGCCCGATGAGATTGGCCGATGTCGCTAATAATACAATTATTAAAATTGAGCATGGTGAAAATATAAACCCAACGCTCGATACTCTAAAAAAAATTGCGAAAGCCTTTGATGTTAGCGTTGATGATTTAATAAAATAAATATGATGCGAATTAAAAATAATTTAGGTTGGTTGATAATTATTTTTTTGTCTTTATTGCCGATTGTTTTCTGGTATTTCTTAAAACCAATCAGCACTCGGTTTATCAGTTCAACAACAACTTTAACCAGTTTAGGACAAATTACCGGACTGGTAGGCATGGCAATGTTCGCCTTAACTTTGATTTTAAGCGCGCGGCTTAAATTTTTAGAAAACTATTTTGGCGGCTTGAATAGAGTTTATGTCGCTCACCATATTTTCGGCAGTATTGCCTTTATTTTGTTATTATTTCACCCGCTAATTTTAGCGGGAAAAT
>JACRFN010000036.1 GCA_016217875.1 Candidatus Kerfeldbacteria bacterium | reverse complement strand
TCTATGGCCTGGTCGACCGTAGTTCAGGTTATTTATTACGCTTGTTTTTTTTCGGTCGCTTACTCATGGTGGTTTTTGTGGCCAGCCGCCGTACTTTATGCCTGGCAAAAAGCCTTGTATTGGCCGGCCTACCACGCTGATTTTGCCCGCTATTCAGATCAGACCGAAGAAGGCCGCGAGATTAGTGGTTTGTCAGTAGCCTTGTTACTTGTTTATGTCGCCGGACCGATATTAGCTGGCATACTTTTGACCGTTGGTTCTTGGTGGTTGTTGTTTGCGGTGGGCAGTGTCGTCATTTTGTTGTCCAACTGGCCGTTGCTCAAGACGCCTGAAATTTTTACGCCGCGAGAGTTTCCTTATGTAGATACTTATCGTCGCCTAATCGCCCCCCTTGAGCGTCGCAACTTATTGGCTTATATGGGTTTTGGTGAAGAGCTTATTGTCCTGGTTTTGTGGCCGGTATTTATTTCCATAGTTATCTCAGGTTACATAGCCATAGGTGCGGTGGTGGCCTCGACTACGCTTGTCACCATGCTCACGACTCTTTATGTGGGCAAATTGGCTGATGAACACCATAAGCGCGCCATTTTAAAATTTTCTACCATTCTTTACGCCTTTGGTTGGTTGGCCCGCTTACTGGTCGTCACCCCTTGGCAGGTATTTGCGGTTGATGCCTGGTCGCGTTTAACCAAGAACGTCGTGGCCGTGCCGCTCACCGCCCTTACTTATGAGCGCGCCAAAAACCATTCGGTTATGAATACCGTGGTTTTCTTTGAAATGAGCCTGGTGGTGGGCAAGTTGGTTGCCGCCTTGGTATTGTTGGTCGTTTTTAGTTTCACCACCTCTTGGAGCGCGGCTTGGTTAGTGGCCGCAGGCATGACTTTGCTTTATCTTTTGTTATGAGCAAAAGTAATGTCAAGGTTCAAATGACAAATGCCAAGCCAAATTAATCAACAGGACTATTTTTGTCCGGCCGGACAAAAATAGTCCTGCCTATAAAATTTGACATTTGGATTTATTTAGAAATTAGCTATCCTGCGGGGGTCACCCCTGCCTACCGCAGGCAGGCGTAGGGTGAAAATTGGAGTTTGGGCATTGGGATTTATTTAGGAACTAGAAATTAGAAATTCACCATTTGCTCTTGGTTCGTATTTATACTGGCCCAAACACAAGTACCTATTTATGTCCGGCCGGACACTTTTAGTCCCAATTATAATATGCTACTATACCCTACATCATTCATGATTCAGCATTCTATACTACCTGTCGACCTTCGTGCTTGGACCCAAACCCTGGTTAAACAGTTGGGTTTAAGAGCTGGCCGGCGTTTGGGTCAGCATTTTTTAGTTAATCGTGGTGTCCTGCAAGATATTATCCGAGTCGCTCATCCAACTTCAGCTGTTCCGGTATTGGAAGTAGGTGGTGGTTTGGGAGTTTTGACCTTGGCTTTGTTGGAGCAGGGAGTTAGGGTATCAGTGGTTGAACTTGATTCGCACCTGGCCCAAGCCTTGCGCAAATTGGCCGTAGTTGGCTCTAATCTCCAAGTAGTGGAGGGTGATATTCTTAAACTCAGCGACTACGAACTTCAGCAGTCTTTAGGTTTGGCGCCCGGACAGACGTTTGATATTGTGGCTAATCTGCCTTATGAGATTTCAGGCGTCTTTCTGCGCCGCTTTTTAAGTGGCGTCTTCCGACCGCGGCAGATGGTACTTTTGCTGCAGCGCGAGGTAGGTGAACGCCTAGTCGCTCGTCCGGGGCAGATGAGCCTGCTGTCTTTGTTGGCTCGCCTGTCCGCTACCGATTTACAGCTGGTACGTTTAGTGCCAGCTTCTGCTTTTTGGCCGGCTCCTCGCGTGCAGTCATGTTTGATTAAAATAAAACTGCGCGGTCAGGTTGAGCAGGCGGCCCTGATTGACGCTAAAGAAGCCAAACAACTTTGGCGCTTGGCCCGTTTAGGGTTTGCCGCCAGGCGCAAGTTGTTGCTGAATAATTTGTCCGGTGGATTACATGTACCCCGAGATGTGATAGCTCCGATTTTGGTTAAGGTTGGGCTTAAATCAACTGCCCGGGCGCAGGAGCTGTCGCTTGAGCAGTGGATAGCGTTGGTTAGGGAACTAGAATCGAGAATTGAGAATCGAGAATAGTGAATACTGAAGTTGATAATTTGTTATTCTATATATTCCCGATTCACGATTCTGTATTCTAAAATTTACTTTGACTTTTTTACCCTTACGTGATATAATTGTCTTACTTTCCCAAACCTATTTACATTGATATACGGGGTATGCCAGAACCGTCTCGAGATACAGTTGATCAGGGCCGGTCACAAGGTGCTTATCTGACTCTTGGCGTGGTGGCCTTGCTTTCCTTAGTTTTGGGCGTGTGGCAGCTGCGAACGTCAATCAATATGCCGTTTTTGCCTAACCTGGACTTGGCCGCCACCGAGAACGCAGGCAATACCAGTACAACCGAACAAAGCGATGACATTAAAGCCTTACAAACTAAAGATACTGATGGTGATGGCCTGTCGGATTACGACGAATTATACATTTATCGCACTAGCCCTTATTTGCCAGACACTGATTCTGATGGC
>JACRFN010000035.1 GCA_016217875.1 Candidatus Kerfeldbacteria bacterium | reverse complement strand
TCACCAACACCTTTGGCTCTGGGGCCTCCTCAATAAACACCATTGGCTCCACCACCACTCCAGGCGCCTTAACTTTGCATGGCGCGACCACCCTGGATAACACCTTTACCGTCTCAGGGAGCAACTTAACTTCCCTGGGCGGCAACCTAACAGTTACCGGCACGGCTTGGACCGCTACGCCTACTATTTCAGGCCTTATTACTGCCACCAGTGGCCTGACTTCCAATGGCACGCTCACGGTCAGCGCCAACCAGAACTTGACCATGGCGTCAGGTACTGGAGTATTTAGCCAGACTTACACTGGAACTGCTGTTAATGCCAACACCATTATTGCTGATTCTCTCACCACTGCGAACGCGCTTTCAATTACTTCAGCCTCAACCGCTTTTTCCTCTGGGAATCTATTAGCGCTCACCAAGACCGGCGCTTCAGGCTCCACCGCCTTCACTGGTGATATCGCCAATCTCACCTACACCCAGACCTTCAACGGTGGCGTGGGTCTCGGCTCCACTGGCAATGTCCTGGATATCTCTCGGGCGATTACGCTCAACAACGCCGGCAATACCCACACCATCTCCGGTGCAGTGGCTGCCATTTCAAGTACTGGTACTCAAACTGCCGGTACCCTGACTGATACTAGTAACGTTCTAGCTCTAACCCAGTCCTACGCCTCAGCTTCAGGTGCAGTGCTAGCCATCTCCAACTCAGGCACAGGCGTAGATATCTTAGGCACTGGTTCAACCTGGCAGGTGACCAAAGCCGGGGCCGCTACTTTTTCCTCAGTCTCCGCCGGTTCAGGCGCTATCTCAGGCGGAGCCGGTTCCTTCACCACTTTGACTTCTACCGGAGCATCAACGATTGCTACCGGCGCTTCTCTGACAAATACTTTTGGCACCGGAACGTCAGCCGCTAATACCATTGGAGTATCCGGAGGAACCAATGCCATCAATGGTTCAACTACAGTCTTAGGCACTACTTTAATCAACTCCACCGGTACGGCAGCCACGACGATTGGAAATGCGACTGGCGCTTTGACTCTGGCTGGTACCACTTTTGCTTTGACCGCAGGTTCCGGACTTAATGTTACAACCGCCGGAGCCCTTTCCGGAATTACGACGATTGCCACTTCCAGCACCATCAACTCTCAAACAATTTCTGCTACTGCTTCTTTCACCGGAACGGTTCAAGCTGCCACTTCCTTCTTGGCTCCAACTTTTGATACTGCTACCGGAGTCGCTATGAATATCGGAACTGCTACCCAGACCGGACTAACTTTAGGCAGAGTAGGAGCCACCACTACCATCAATGGTTCCGGTTTGACTGTCGGTCCTACCGCTTGGACAGCCACTCCGACTATTTCCGGATTAATCACCGCTACTTCCGGCTTAACCTCCAATGGAACATTAACCCTCGCAGCCAACCAGAATTTAACCATGACATCCGGTACGGGAGTGTTTACACAGACTCATGCTCCGACCACTGATGCTACAGCTGATGCTCGTACTCTTACTCTTTCAGCCGGAGGTACCGGATCAACCGGAACTTTAAGAGGCTTAGTAATTTCACAAGCTGATACGGCTACCACCGGTGTTTACGATACACTAGCTTACATTGAAAACTTAAAGACTCCGGAAACAACTACTAATGGACTTTTCATCAACAACAATGCTGCCAGTGGAACATTGACTAACGGGATAAATATCACCAACACGGCTGGAACTTTGACCACAGGTATATCCATGACTGGAACCTTCGGCAACTATATCAGTGCTCCGAACTTTAGTGTTTCCAATGCCGGTGCTGTCACTGCTGTCGGCGTCAATGCTGGTACCGGTGCTATCACCACTTCCGGAAACATTTCTACTACCGGTTCCGGCACTATTACTTCTGCCGGATTGCTCACTGGTTCTGCCGGTCTGACGGCTTCCGGCGCTGCAATTAATTTGAACGCTTCTTCCAACTTTACTACCAATATCAACACTAGTACCTCGACGGGTGCGGTTGGTATTGGTGGTGGCCTTAATAATGTAGCGATTGATTCCTCAGTCTGGGATATCACCTCAGCCGGTGCGGCCTCAGGCCTCACAGGCCTTACTTCTTCTGGCACCATTAACTTCTCAGGTCTCACTGCTTCTTTAGGTGTTTATACTGATGCTTCCAAAAATCTTACTTCCACCCCTCCCACCTCAGGCATTCTTGGT